>JACMKY010000111.1 GCA_014379925.1 Cytophagales bacterium
CGGAGGGCTTAAATCCTCCGCTACGGAGTCGCTAAACAACGCCATCACCCGTTGGGATTGCCGATTTGTTGCATGATGCCAACCTGATCGAAGTGCTCCCAGTGGTCGGTTATTTTGCCGTCCACAATCCGGTAGATGGTGATGCCGGTCACGGGAAATTGCTTGCCGGTGGGAGGGATGCCCATGAAGTCGCCGCGGTGGGTTACTTCCGCCCGCCAGCGGCCGACGAACAAGTCTCCTTCGACGATCAGTTCTTCGACGCGGTACACTTGCCCGAAGGTGGTTTTGATGGCCGAAATCACTTGCTTGAATCCTTCGCGGTCGGGAGCGGATCCGAATTGGGGCGAATGATCGACGAAGTGGTCGGCCACTACCTCGTCGATTCGTTGCGTGGCTTCTTCGATGGTGGCGCTGTTGTAAAAGCCTTCGAAGTAACGTTCGGCAATGCGTTGGCGGTTGTTCAATGAATTTTCCACGGCGTGTTTTGGTTGGTATACACAAAGCTGATATTTAGTTTTTTGTTAATCAAGTACTTACGTTGAGGTAAGGGGCTTACGCGGAGGTTAGAAGCAGTGAGGATCAGCCGCAAAACTTTCTAAAAAATGATATCGAACCAAACGGAGTCTTTTGAGGGCTGCCCCGTCCGGCTGACGCTTCACATCCTGGGCGGGAAGTGGAAGTTGCTGATCCTGTCTTTTTTGCTGGAAGAAAAGAAACGGTACGGGCAGTTGAGGCGATCCATCCCGGAAATCAGCGAAAAAGTGTTGATTCACGAACTGAGGAAGCTGGAGGAAAACGGCTTGGTGGAACGGCAGGTGTACCACCAGGTTCCCCCCGTGGTGGAGTATTCACTGTCCGGCTACGGCCAGAGCGTAAAGCCCGTTTTGGAATCCCTGCTGAGGTGGGGCGAAAATCACGCCGTCCGGGCGAAAGACGCGGCGGCTCCGTTGCCGCTCACGAAGGTAACTTTTCATCCCGTATCCGTTTAAACCCGACTACCAGTAGGACGAGCATCTTGCTCGTCCATTCGAAAGCCCACCCTCCCAGTCCGCAACCCGCTAAACCCGACTACCCATGAAAACAAGATTCAAGGCCTTCCCCGGGACGCTGACTTCGTTGCTGTCCGCCTTCGTCCTTCTTCTCTCCCTGACTAATTTCCAACCCCATCCGCGCGACGCCGACCCCACCTACGAGGCCGAAATCAAGGCGTGGCACCGGAACCGGATTGCTTCGCTGAAAAGCGAGCGGGGTTGGCTCAACCTGGCGGGCCTGTTCTGGTTGAAAGAAGGAAACAACACCTTCGGCTCGGACCGGGAAAACGACGTGGTGTTTCCCAAAGGAGCGGCCGTGATCGGTTCGTTCGAGTTAAAAAACGGCCAGGTGAGCGTGCGGACGGAGCCGGGCGTGGGGGTTACGGCCGACGGCCAGCCGGTGACGGAGCGGAACGTGTTTGCGGCAAAGGAAACGCCGCCACCGGTGCTGCAACTGGGTTCGCTGCGTTGGTTCGTCATCCGGCGGGGCGACCGCTACGGCGTGCGGCTGCGCGACCTGGAAAGTCCGCTGTTGACTGAGTTCAAGGGCATTGAAACTTTTCCCATTCAACCCGAGTGGCGCGTGGCCGCCCGGCTGGAAACCCACAATCCACCCAAAATGCTGACCGTCACCGACATTGTCGGCACCACTTCCCGGCAACCGGCGGCGGGTACGCTGGTGTTTGACGTGAAGGGAAAGACCTACCGGCTCGACGCCACCGCCGAAGGTGACCACCTCTTCGTGGTGTTTGCCGACGAAACCAACGCGGAGGAAACCTACGGCGCGGGCCGTTTCGTGTACGTCGATCAGCCCGGGGCGGACGGCAAGACGTTCGTTGACTTCAACAAGGCCTACAATCCGCCCTGCGCGTTTACCCCCTATGCCACCTGCCCGTTGCCGTCCAAAGACAACCGCCTGGCCATCCGCGTGGTGGCCGGGGAGAAGAACTACGGGGACCACTGAGCGGTTGGGAGTGGTTGATTACAATTCGAACCCGTTCACTGGCTGACGCTCTTCCAATTCTGCCATTGTTGAGTAAAGCCCGATCATTCAATC
>JACMKY010000112.1 GCA_014379925.1 Cytophagales bacterium
GCTGTCCTTTACCCCGGCCATGATGGCCCTGCACTACGGACAGGCCATTTTCGAGGGGATGAAAGCCTACCGGGGCGCGTCGGGTGACGTGCTTACGTTCCGCCCGCTCGACAACTGGAAACGGATCAACACGTCGGCCGAGCGGCTGTGCATGCCTACCCTTCCCCAGGAGGTATTCATGGGCGGGCTGACCGAACTGCTGCGCCTGGACAGCGGCTGGGTTCCGGACCGACCGGGTTACTCGCTCTACATTCGTCCGGTGATGTACGCCACCGACGAATACATCGGCGTGAGCCCCTCCAACACCTACCAGTTCGTGATTTTCACCTGCCCGGTCGGTGTTTACTACGCCAAGCCGCTCAAGGTGTGGGTAGAAACGCACTACAGCCGCGCGGCGGAGGGGGGCGTGGGCTTCTCCAAAAACGCCGGCAACTACGCCGGTTCGCTGTACCCCACCAAACTGGCCCACCAGAAGGGCTACGATCAACTCATCTGGACCGACGCCAAGGAACACCAGTACGTGGAGGAAGCCGGCACGATGAACTTCATGTTCTTGATCGACAACGTGCTGGTAACCCCCAGCACCGTTGACGACACCATCCTCAAGGGCATCACCCGCGACAGCGTGCTGCAATTGGCCCGGGATTGGGGCATGCCGACGGAGGAAAGGAAAGTATCGGTGCGGGAAGTGCTGGACGGCATCCAAAAAGGCACGTTGCAGGAGGCGTTCGGCGCGGGCACGGCAGCCACCATCGCGCCCATCTCCCTCATCCACCACGCCGGGACGGACTACGTGCTGCCTAACGTCGAGACCCGCGCGTTTTCGAACCGGGTGCTCCAGGCCCTCAACGACATCAAGCACGGCCGCAGCGAAGACCCGCACGGCTGGGTATACAAGGCAGAATAGCAGCGGCTCTGCTTGCGCGCGCATGTGAACCAACCCCGTCGACCATTCGACGGGGTTTGCTATTTTTACAGCCGCCTAACCAACCCTTCCATGACGGAAACCGAACCAGTCGTTTATTGTAGAAACTGCCGCGCGGTGGTTGAAAACACCTATTGCTCCGTGTGCGGGCAGGCCACCGCCGTGGAGCGGATTACCTTCCGGAGAATCTGGAATGATTTCGTTGAACAGATAACCGACTTGGAGCGAGGGTTCCCCCACACCATCAGGGATTTGGCTCTGCGTCCTGGTCACATGGTGCGCGAATACCTGCTGGGCAAGCGCCGGCCGTACCTGAAGCCGTTGCAGTTCTACCTGGTGATGCTGGCCCTGTTCTTTGTGGTGAGCGAAGGCCTGAAAGTGGACCCCATGGAGGCGGGTCGAAAACTGCAAGAACAAATCAGCAACCTGAACAGCACCGAAAGACAACAGAAATTGCGGGAGAAGATCAACCAGACAATGAGCGCCAATACCAAAGTAGTGTTTTCCATCCTAGTCATCACGCAGGCGCTCGCGTTGCGGCTGCTGTACCGCCGCCGGGGCTTTCACCTGGCGGAATGGCTGGCAGTGAGTCTGTTCATTACCGGATTCCATTACCTGTTCAGCCTGTCGACTCCCCTGAGTGCCCGCTGGCTGGGTTACGACGGACGGTTCTGGGCGGTGAACGCCTTCGTCAGCTTGGCTACGTGGGGGTACACTACCTGGGCGGTGGTGCAGTTTTTCGACCGGCGGGGAAAAAGGGAATTTGTGACTGCGGCTTTGGTGTATCCACTCTCCATGCTGATCCTGGTCGTTTTGAGCGGCTTCGTCGGGGGCGTAGTCGGCGTGCTGGCCAAAATGGGCTATCTGCAGTGGTTATAAGTCTGGCGGATGGGTCTTATCCGGTAGCGGGCGCTACCGCCACTAGCGGGTGAGGAGCTTGTCCAGGGTTTTGTTCTGCACGTTGTGGCTAAAAATGCGGTTGAAACGATACCCCGCGAAAAATTTGATGTTCACGCCCGACGTTTTCAACCGGACGTTTTCCAGGTCCATCCGGTTGTTGTCCAACACGACGTTGATTCCGGCGAAGGTTTTCCGGCCGTAGTAACCGGCTGCCAACCGGAAATTGACTTTCTGTCCCACGTCCAGGCCGCTTTGGTACCGGCCGTCAACCCGGTAGGCCTGCTGTCGCAGGGCCAGGCCCCAGAAAAGGGAAGGCGATACGTAGAAGTCTTTGTTGAGCACAAAGGTGTGTACGTAACCGGGCGCAAAAGCGAGAATATTGAAACTACCGTCCTCGAAGGCAATTCCTTGCGGGGTGGCTCCGGAAACGGGATACAGGGTGGAATCGCTGCGGAGGTGGCTGTGAAACAGGGAGCCGAGCAACAAGGGAGAACCCGCGCTCCGAAGCTGACGTTCGGTCTGGTTAAAAGCGGCTTGGTACGAAAACCGGCTCTGATTGAAGATGTAATATACGTTCAACCCCGCGTTGAGCGCCCGTAAGTCCGCGCGCTGCGGGTATCCCCGTATCACGGACCACTGGGTATCAAATTCCCGGGGGTTTTTCTGGTAGAAGCCCCGGTACGATTGGAAGCTGACGTCGTAGCCAAGCTTTTGTCCGTAGGAATTAATTTGGAAATCGAACGACTTGGTTTTGCCGAACAACGTGTTCTCCCGGTCGCCGGCGGGCAGGCCCACCGAAAATTCCAGGCCTAATTTTCGGTAGTACACGCCGATGCCGTAGGTACCCCGCACGTTGGGCGCGTAAAAAACTTTTTTTCCGGGGTCTACCTTGCTTTTCAGGTTAAAGTTGAAATACCGTTGGGCAACTCCTACGCGCGCCGAAGCGATCTCGGGAAAATCGGCCACGTAGTCGGAATCCACCTGATCGCTTTGATTGCTTCGCTGGGCGAAAACGGGGAGGCTCAACCCGAAACCAAGGCCCGACAGCAAAAGGAGGCACTTCCAGTTCATAGCTTTACGCCTCTTTGTCCAACGCACGGCGGCAAGGGGGCACGGCAATCACCGCCTTTTCCCCGTCAAAATAAAACCCTTGACAAGGTGGGCCTGCCAAGGGTGCGTTTTGGGGTAGATTCGTTCGGTTTTCCATCCGGGGTTTGGTCGATGGGGCATCGCGTCAAGCGTAGTTATTGAGCATCACGGGCATGACCAGCATCAGAATTTCCTCGTTGTCTTCGACTTCCTTGGGCAGGATCAAGCCGGCGCGGTTGGGAGCCGAAAGCTCCAGCATGATGCTCTTGGAACTCATATTGCTCAGCATTTCCACGATGAACCGGGCATTGAAGCCGATTTCCAGGTCCTCCCCCTGGTATTCGCACGTCAGCCGTTCGTTGGCTTCGTTGGAGTAGTCCAGGTCCTCGGCGGAGATCTGCAGGTCTTTCCCGCTGATTTTGAGGCGGATCTGGTGGGTGGTGCGGTTAGAGTAGATGGAAATCCGCTTCAGCGAGTTGAGCAGTTCCAGGCGGTCGATGGTCAGGATGTTGGGGTTGCTGACGGGAATGGCGTTTTCGTAATCCGGGAACCGCTCGTCGATGAGGCGGCAGATCATGCGGATGTTGCTAAAACTGAAGAAGGCGTTGGCCTGGTTGAATTCCGTTTTCACGGTGACTGACTCGGAGGGCAGCGACGCCTTCAGCAGGTTAAGCGCTTTGCGCGGGATGATCAGCGAAGCATCCAGGCCGGCAACCACGTCACTGCGCCGGTAGCGGATGAGCCGGTGGCCGTCGGTGGCCACGAACGTGGAACCGCCGTCGCCCCCCGTCGGCGAGGCGGGCGTCAGGTGCAGGAACACGCCCGTCATGGCGGGTCTCAATTCGTCGGTACTGGTAGCAAAAATGGTGTTGGTGATGGCCCGCAACAGGATGTCGGAAGGAAAATCCACCGAGGCACTGTGGGAAACGGCCGGCACCTTCGGAAAATCGGTTGGGTTTTCTCCCGAAAGTTTGTAGAGGCCGTTGTTGGTGTTGATCTGGATGCCGTAGGTGGCGTGATCGACGGTAAACGCGATGGACTGGTCCGGCAATCCCCGCAAGGTATCGAGCAGCAGGCGGGCGGGAATCGCGATGTTGCCGTTGTCCGTCGATTCCACCTCCAGTTCCAGCACCATCACCGTCTGCAAGTCGGAGGCCGTCACGGTGAGCTTGCCGTCTTTCAACACGAAAAGAAAATTTTCCAGAATGGGAACGATGGGATTGGTAGCAATCACGCCACTGATGGAAGAGAGGTGCTTCAACAACTTAGCAGAATTGACGGAAAACTTCATGGGAAGAATTTAGTAACGGGTTTACGGCGCAATGGACTCGGGAGTGAAAAATGCAGGAATGATCTTGGGGTATCGGCCCATTCGGCAGGTAAAGGTAACAAGAAATCACTAGCAATGACAGAGATAGTCCAAATTCCTTTTTCTTCCGTTTCCGAAATCTTCCTTCTACCCGAGGGTGCCGCCCGAGGCGTACCGGCGACGGCGGCGGTAATTTTGTACCAGGCCAAACCCCACTACCAGCGCGACGGGAGCCGCCAAATTGAGGGCTTGCCACTGCCCGCGCGCTTCCCGGAGGCGAAGCTTGTCGAGCGGGCGCAACTGGATTTCCTTGTTGCGGGCCAGGATCACGCCCTGGTCGTCCATCAAATAGTCCAGGGCGTGCAGCACAAAATCCTTGTTGGCGAAAACGCTGCCCATAAAACGGTCCGTACCCAGCGACAAGTGCTGGTTGGTGCGTTGGTCAAATTCATTGACGACCAGGTCCCCGTCCGAACAGACGACAATTTTAGCCGGGTTGCCCACGGCGCGGAACGTCTTCGTCCGCTCGTCGGAGGCCACCATCCGGTTTTTGTAGAGCGACTCGAAGCGGCCTTCCAACAGGTACGCCACGGGCTGCGGTCCGTCCCGGTAGGCGGCCGGATCGGGGTTCTTGCGCGCCTCGTTGAAGGAAATGGCCACTGGCGAAGCCACCACCCGGGTGTAGGGTGAGGTGAGCATCAGGGGCGTCTTGCGAATGCCCTTCGCCCGCACGGTATCGATGGTGCCCACAAACTTGGCGTAAACGGCATCCAGGTTCCGCACGATGGGATGCCGGCCAAAATTGTTGAGCAGGGGGTAGAAGGTCCAGGGCATCAACTGGATTTGCGGCTGGTTGCCCATCGTACCCACGTTGAGCGGGATCTTTCCGCAGTTCAAGTCCTTGACCAGGTTGTAGTTGAGACGGACCCCGTAGCGAAACAGCAGGTCGTCGAGGTTGAGCTGGTAGGGAAAGGCGAGCGTTCCCGGCCGGGCCACGCTGTCCACCCGCAGGGCGTCCACGAAAAACAACGCCTTGCCCCCGCCCACGATGAACTGGTCAATCTTGTATTTGTCGGCCTCGCGGATGGCCGTGTCGGGCTTGACCAGCAGGATGGCATCCAACCCTTGCAAAGTGGGGGAACGGGGCAAATCCACCCGGAACACCTCGTATCCTTCCTGCAAGGAAATGGTGAGGTCAGCGATGCGGGCCGGGTCCAGGCGGCTGTAGCCTTGCAGAATGCCCACGCGCTTCTTCTCCGGCTGGGTGAGTTTCCGGATGGCCGAAGCCAGTTCAAATTCCACCCCTTCTACCGACTGGTTGAGCATCTGGCTCTGCGTGCCGGCGCGGTTGCCCCTCAGCAGCAACACCGGTACTTCCTTGCCCCGGTAGGAAACCAATGCCCCCGGAAAAATGAGTTTTTCGATCTGCTGTTCGTCCTGCTTCACCCGGAGCTGGGTGGGATTCAATCCTTTTCGGATCAGTTCCAACTGGAATTGTTGGCGGGCTTTCGCGTCACCGTTGGCCGCCGGGTTGATGAAGCGGTACTGCACCCGGTCGCCCGCGTAAACCCGGAACTGGTCGAGCGTTTCGCGGGTGGCGTTTTGCAATCGCTTGAATCCCGCCGCCGTCGTCGGGAAATCACCCGCCAGGTACACCTTCACGAATACCTCGTCGTCCAGGTTTTCCAGCACGCGGACCGTGGCGTCCGAAATGGTGTACCGCTGGTCTTCGGTCAGGTCGACCCGAACGTGATACCGGCTAGCCAGTGCATTCAACCCCACCGCCAGCAGGAGGCCGACCAGGAA
>JACMKY010000113.1 GCA_014379925.1 Cytophagales bacterium
ATCGGCGGCCCGCGCCCGGTCAACCGGCACGGTATACGCGATCTCGAAGCCATCCGGCGTCGCCCGGATCGTCTTCAGGTCGAAGGGCATCCGGCCGGTCCAGACCAGGCGCTGCAACCCGTACATTTCCTTGCCGGTGGACGACCAGCCCCGGCTGGTCATCCCGGCGAACAGCGAGCCGTCGTGGCCCCAGGCCAGGCGCAGGATACCCGACGAGAAACCCTCGCGAAAAGGAAAGACCACCCCCTGGTATTCGCCTTTCACTTTTTCGAAATCAATCCGCGTCACCATGCTCTGGCCCTGATCGCCCACGAAGAACTGGTTGTCGAAGGGGCCGAATTTTCCGCCGGTGTCGTTGTTCAACAGGCCACTCGTGGAGATGCCCAGAATGCCGTGCGGCAGCCAGACGGCGGGTGGTTTGAGGGCCGGCACCCGCTTGGCCACCTCGTACAAAGGCTCGCCCGTGCTGGGAACGTCCGGCGGGGTTAATTTCACCGGCGAACCGGGCAATCCGGACCACTTCAAACCCTCGGCGTTGCCCACGAAATCTCCCTTGGCCACGTGCGAAATGCGGCCCGAACCCACCCAGTCGCCCTGGTTTTCGGTGTAGAAAACGTCGCCGGCGGCGTTGGCACCGAACCCGGCGGGAGAACGCATCCCGGCGGCGAAGGGGGTCATTTGTCCTTCGGGCGTCAGCTGCAGCATCCAGCCGCGCCAGGGAACCAGGCTGATGCCGTGCCCCAGGCTGTTGCTCCAGCCCAGGTTCAGGGCAACCAGCATGGTGCCGTCCGGCAGAAAGAGCGGACCGTACGAATATTCGTGGTAGTTGCCCGACAAGGGCCAGGAATACACTTTGTCGTAGCAATCGGCCTCGCCGTCGCCGTCGGTATCGCGCAACTGGGTGATTTCGCTGCGCTGGGTTACGTAGAAGTCGCCATCCTTGTAGTTGAGGCCCAGGGGTTCGTGCAAGCCGTGGGCAAACCGCCGGTAGACCGGCCTTTCGCTGCCGGTGATGGCGGGATTGGATACCAGCCACACTTCGCCCCGGCGGGTGCAAATGCCGAGGCTGCCGTCCGGCAGGGTTACCATCCCGCCGACCTCCAGCACCACGCCTTCCGGCACGGGCAGGGAAATGAGCTGGTAGAAATCCCCTTCCTTTTCCGGTTCGGCTTCCGGCTTGGCCAGCCCCTTGGGGGCCGGAGCCGGCTGTTGGCTGCTGGTACTGACCGGCTTGCCGGTTTTCGATTGGATTTGTGACCAGACGGGCAACTGGGTTGCCAATAAAATCCCGGCCGTCACCCAGGCGCGGAGCATTCGATTCGTTGGACTAGGTCTTTTCATGGGCATGGACCGCTGATGACGCTGATTAGGTGATTTTGCTGACTGGAATGATGTTCTTTTTCGAAGACTTGCGCCCGCAGTTGGAATGAACCGACGCTTCTTGCTTGCTTGGGTGGTTGATTGGCAAAGTTTACAACCATCCCTGACTGACGACTCATGCCGTTGCGGCGCAACGATGCTATTCACGACTTATGACCGCCTACCAGATAATCGAATAGGTTACCGTGCCAACGTTGTTTTTTGCCTTCACCGGCAGCAGCAGCTCTTTCGTGTTTTGCGCCGTGTTGCGAATCACGGGTTCTTCGTTGTCGGGCAGTTCAACGAAGTATTGCTGGTCGCCCACTGCGTAGAGCCCATTGGGTAGCTTGGTGATGTTGCTTCCTTCCGCTACCCGGCACCAAACCGACTTGGTTTCCCCGCCGGGATTTACCGTGAAGGAATGGGCCAGTTTGCGGCCTCCTTCCTCCGGCCGGAGGGATTCCCGCACCTGGGCGGCTCCCAGCGCGTACTTGAAAACCGGTCGGCCCGCTTTGACCTCGTAGCCGAGGTAGTTATAGGTGGCGTTGGAATCCGGCCAGGCCGCGTTCTGGTCGGCCAGGAAGGCCAGGGAAGGTTGGGCGGGAAATTCGACCACGCTGCCCAACGGCACCGCCAGTTGGGTTTCGCCCCGGTTGTGCCACATCGGGGTGGTTTCCAGGAAATCTCCCCGCCAGATTTGCAGGACGCTGCCCTGACGCAGGTCTACGGTGTAGTTGGCCGCCCCGGGCTCGCCCACCGAGATGACGTGCGTTTTCTTCTGGCCCCGGTGGTTGATGAAGCTTCTCAGCATCACCGGCTCGTTGCGGGTGACCACCGTGATCGCGCCCACCGGTTCGGCCGCCCGTACCGGCGCGTTCAACGCCGTGCGGGCCACCCCCGGCCCTTCCACCGACAGGGCGATGTCGTTGCTGCGGGCGTACCAGAGGCCAAAGTTTTTATAGTAGGAAAGCACCACCGGGTGGTCCCCCGCTTCCAGGTCAACCGTCGTGGTAGCAACCCCCCCGGCTTTGCCGTCGATGGCCAGGATTTTCCGGTTGCCGATCATCAGTTCACCAGCTCCGTTGGGTTTGGCCGGGTTCGTTTCCGACGGAATCCACTTCAGGTTCAGGCTGAGCAAATAGGGACCGGACCGGGGCAGCCGCAGGGTTCCGGTGATCTTGCCGCCGAAGTTATCCCGGTTGCCGGATGCCGGGTGTTCCAAGACGTCCAGGTCCGTTGACATCTTGGGCGTGAGCGCCGCAAAATCCGCCACGGCGTTGAATTTGCCTTCGTAGGTAGTCAGTTTCATTCCCGACCAAACAACCGGCTCGGTGCCGTACGCTTTGTAGCGGATGGCGCGGAGGGCTACCGGCCCGTGGTCGCCCTGGATCATGAGGGGACCCAGCGGTTTTTCGTCTTCGAAAGCCGCCGCCCGGGTCGGCCCGGTTACTTCCACGTTCTCGTGGATGGTCACCCCGTTCTGGACCACCTTCACGAAGCGGGCATTCTCCACTTTTTCTCCTTTCGCGTTGAAGCGCGGCGCCCGGAAATGGATCTGACAGTGCTGCCACAACCCCGGCGCCCGGCTCACGTTTTGCGCTGGCGGGTGCCCTTCGTAGCCCTTTTGCCCTTCCGGCCGGCTTTCATCCCAGCGTTGGTAGATGGCACCACAGTCGGCGGCGGTGGGACGCGGCACCCCCCAACTGTCGAAGAGCTGAATTTCGTACCTTCCTTGCAGGTACACGCCGGCGTTGGCCCCCTTGTCCACCATAAAATCCAGTTCCAACGCCAGGTCGCCGTGTTCCATGGTCGTTAAAAGGTGGTCTTTGCTTTTCCCGGAAGGATCATTGACGACCACGCCCGTACCCGGTTGGGTGCGCCCTTTTCCGGCTTGCCGGAGGTCGTAAAACACCGCTCCCACGATTTTCCAGTTGCTGCCGACCGGTTTGAAATCATTCAGGTTTTGGAGAGAGAGGACGGTGGAGGGCAATTCATTGTCCTGCGCTGCCCCCTCGAAAGCACGGAGCAGGAGGCACAGAAGGAAAGCCGGGAGACGACGTTGCATGGGGAACCTTTGGATTATGAATTCAGGGACGGCGCGTTCACGCCGCTGGTTAAACCCCCGGCGTGACTCGCTAAGTTAACCTTTTAGCGGACAGTTTGGAAACGCAGCCCGCGGTTTTATTGGCAACCCGGGTTGCGGGACCGGGGACAAAAAAGCCGGGTGGTCGGGCCCGGCCCAATTTGTTTGGCCGGGCAAAAACCACGCCGCCCGTAGCCGACGGCCCGCGTAAAATTTTCCGCAGAATTTTCGCTGGTATTTTGCAGGAGTGGCAGCGTTTTCTTAACTTGGTGTCCCTTTCGTAAATCCGGCGCCCAATGAATTTCAATTACCTGCTGTTTTGGATGATCAGTTTCGTAGCCTTCGTCTGGGTATTGGTAAGGGCCTTGAAACGCAGCTACTTGCCCCCTGACAACGACGACGACGGCGGGATGCCCGTGGAAAACAACCTGCCCATTTACGATCCCCCCAGCGGCGACCGGCTGGACGACCTGCTGGTGGACCGGCCACCCAAGGGATTTCCCCATTCACCCGTTCGCCCCCGGCCCGAAAAAACGCGCAACTGACCAAACCCGACGAGTCACGGATACCCAACTGGGTAGCTGACCACGCCGCCAGGAGCGCAGTACGGGGCGGCTGGCGTTCAATTTACGCAAGATAACCGTTGCAGCCTGGGGCCAGCCGTTTCTTTTTCACTCGATTTTGCCCCCGCACGCACCGAAAGCCTCCCGTGAGGATCGGCTTGATTCCGGTTCGGTACCCAACGCGGAAGGATTGGCTCACCGTCGGAGGTCCGGACTCCCGCCAAGGGCTCACTACTCCGGCTAAAACACAAAGCCTGCGTTGCGTTGAAAACTGATTGGTGCGTTCCGGAAGGCGGCTACTCTTTTTATTGTATTTTTTATCGTGTCCGCCTGGTCAATCCCGTGTGGCGGGTCGACCGGATACTTTGCCGGGTGGTTTGTTCATCCCTTATTTATTCTCTGCCCGCGGTACCCGTTCCAGATAGGAACTGCCCCACCGCTTGATTTCACGAATCAACGGCAGTACGGTACAGCCTTCTTCAGTGAGACTGTACTCTACTTTCGGGGGAATAACCGGATACAGCTCCCGGTGAACGACCCCTTGCTCTTCCAGTTCCTTCAACACCTTTATTAGCATGCGGGGGGTAACCGAAGGAATCAGCTTTTCCAATTCCTTAAACCTTTTGGTGCCCCGACTCAGCTGGTAGAGAACCACCAGCTTCCACTTTCCCCCCAAGAGCGCCAGGGTAAACTCAACCGGACAAATTTTTTCCGCTTTTTCCATTTTTTAATCGCTTGATTAATACGTATACTATATTTATGTATACTGATATACATTCGTGTAACTACTTGTAAAAGTATATTGCTGATTCTAGCTTTACAAAAAATCAATCAGAAATCACATCCGCACCAACCAGGCAAACCAAACAATGAACAAGCCGGGGGAACTACTCCGTAAATAATTCAAAGAAAATAATTGCCCCGATCAATCGATTCAATTCAAACTGAAAGTCCGCCAAATACCAAATAATTGAAGAAAGAATCCATCCGAACTGCAATACCGCCCCCTCGTGGGCGACGGAAATTTTGTTTTTAATCCTCAAAAAAACTTCCTGAAGATGAACCAACGCACCGTTTTCTGGGCCGCCAATGTCCGCAGTAAATCCTTCGCCGAACGCCTCACGGCGGCCGTAGCCGGTGGCTTTACCGAGATGTCCATCTTTCCATTCGACGTAAAGAATTTTATAGAAGGAGGTACGTCGTTGGGCCAATTGAAAAAAATGGCGGCCGACCAGGGCGTTCGCATCAGTGTGCTGGACCCCTTTACGACCTGGGTTCCCGATACCACGCCCGCTGCCTGGGCCAAGCCAGCGGACATTGCCTTCGCTAACTTCGGGGAAGACGACATTTTTCGCATGGCCGAGGGGCTGGGCGTGGAATCGATCAACCTGATTGAGACCTACGGCAATCCCGTGGATACCCAGGCCGCCACCGAACGGTTTGCTAAACTTGCCCAACGCGGCGCGGATTATGGCTACCGAATTCAGCTTGAGTTCATGCCGTTTTCGGGCATCCGGGACCTGGCGAAAGCCTGGGACATTGTGCGGCTCGCCAACGCCCCCAACGGTGGGTTAACCTTCGATACGTGGCACTACTTCCGGGGCAACGTTGACAACGACCTGCTGGAGGCTATTCCGGGTAACAAGATTTTTCAAGTGCAGTATTCGGATGCCAAAGCTGCCCTGAACGGCTCGTTGGTCAATGATCTGTTGCACCACCGCCTCTTCCCGGGCGAAGGTGATTTTCCGCTGGCCGAAATCGCCCGAATTTTAACCGGTATGGGTGGCGATCAGGCCGTAGGGGTCGAACTGTTCTCCGACCGGATTGACGCCATGACCCCCACCGATGCGGGTAAGCAAGTCGCCGAAAGCCTCGACAACGTACTGAAGGGAAAGCTGAAGAACAAGGCGTCCATTGCCAAATAACCCAACTAAAAAGGTGATTCAACCCGTAAAACAACCACTGAAAATGACGACTCCATCCGTAAAACAAATCGTTCGGGCGCGGGGGGCCGCCCGGCCGTTGGCCCAGTACGTACGGTCGGTGGCCTGGCTGCTGCTGATCTTCTTTACCGCCTGTGAAGACCACTTCGAGGTCAAGCCACCCGTTGAACAAACCATCAAGCCCGCCGCGCCCGCTGGTTTCCGGCACGCCAACGCGCGGGTGAACGGCATCAATCTGCACTACGTCATCGGTGGGAAGGGCGAGGCAGTGGTGCTGCTGCACGGCTTTCCGCAAACCTGGTACGAGTGGGTGCGCATTATGCCCCAACTGGGCCAGCGCTACACCGTCATTGCCCCCGACCTGCGGGGCGGGGGGCTATCCGACAAACCCGCGGCCCAGAACGGCTACGACAAGAAGCTGCTGGCCGAAGACATCCACCAGTTGGTCGGGCAATTGGGCTATTCGCGGGTTAAGCTGGTCGGCCACGACATCGGTATGATGGTGGCCTACGCCTACGCGGCGCTCTACCCCAATGAGGTAGACCGGCTGGTGGTGATGGACGCGCCCTTGCCGGGCATTGAACCCGTCTGGAGCCTCATTCAGGAGGACCCGCGGGCGGCCCACTTTTCGGAGTTTCAGGTGCGCGGCTACGAGAACACCCTGGTGGGCCGGGAACGGGAATTTCTGGAAGAATTCTACCGGAAGGTGGGCTACCGGCAGACCATTCCCTTTACCGAAGCAGAACTCGACGCGTTCGTAACGGCCTACACCGGGGCCGACAACCTGCGGGGCGGTTTCGAGTGGTACCGGGGCTTTCCGACCGACGTGGCCGACAACCAGCGGTTTTCGCAAACCAAACTGACCATGCCCGTGCTGGCGTTGGGCGGGGATGAGAGCGCGGGGCCACTCATGGTGGCGATGATGGCTGGCGTGGCCCAAAACGTGACCGGCGGCTCGGTAAACGGCAGCGTTCCCCAAAGCGGGCACTGGCTGGTGGAGAGCCAGCCCGAAATAGTACTGCGGGAACTGCTGGCGTTTTTGGACCAGTAACGAAATCACCGGTGGATGCCTGCGGGGTCCAACGGAATTATGTCAGTAGGCAGTAGGCAGTAGGCAGTAGGTGTATTGAGTGACTAGGTTGTACTATGGCTCGAATCTTGTTAGGAGTGGAGTTGATGAAATTACATACCAATGCTGCCCTCACTCAAAAGCAACGGCTGGAGATTCAACGTCTCTACGCCAGTGGCCAGCACAGCTATGCCCAACTGGCCCGCCAATTCGCTACTACCACCAAAACCATTGCCAAATGGGTCAAACGAAACCAGACTCACGACCAGAGTAGTGCTCCCAAACAACCCCACCGCCGCGTTAGTGCCGCTTACCGGCAAGCGGTGCTGGCCTATCGGCGAGCCCACCCCAGCCAGGGACCCGTGCGCATCGAGTACGAGTTGCGGGCTGAACACGGTCATTTCGCCTTTAGCACGGTGGGCTTGATGCTGCGAGAAGCGGCTTTGAATGGGCAGGCCAAAGGCCGGCGACCCAAACCGAAAGGCTTGCCGGTAGGTCGGCACCGTACCCAGATGGATGTCCAGCAACTGCCTGCCATTGAGGGAAGTAGCGGCTTTGAATACAAGATTTCCATCATTCATCTCTCCACTCGCATCAAGTATTCGGAAATCCATAACAATTATGAGAGTGCCACCATCGCCGCCGTCTTTGAGCGTTCCCTGGATGCGCTGCCCCCTTTTTCATTACTTTCACCGACAACGCGATGAGTTTCACCATGAAGTATACGGCTCATCCGGAGCGTAAAACCAGCTTCACCAAAGCGGTGGAAGGCAGTGGGCGCATCCACGCCTTGATCGCCAAAGGCCAGCCTTGGTGCAATGGCTTCATCGAACGCTCCAACCGCACCGACAAGGAGGAGTTGTTCAACCGCATCCGTTTCGCTGACTCCGAGGAACGGCGCTATCAGTTGAAGCTCTGGGAGATGGAGTATAACAACCGTCGCCCCCACCAAGGCTTGAAAAACCAGGTTCCCTTCCAGGTCTATCGGAGGGACTATCCACTTCACGCCGCCAGCAGGGGAATAACCTAGTCACTCAATACA
>JACMKY010000114.1 GCA_014379925.1 Cytophagales bacterium
GTTGATGCGGCAAAGCGATGATAAAGCGGGAAAGATAGAAATTAACGGGCTCAATAAGTAGTTAGGAGGCGAATCAAGGGTTGAAAAACCTTTAATGGGCATTCGTAAGGCGCAATGGCCTCATGGTACTGCAACGACGCAAAGCATCAACGGTCAATTGGTCAAATAAGCCAAACGGGTTGATCGTTGCGGGCTACCTACTTATCGACATCCAATGGCCGCTCGCAATGGATAAAGCGGACCAAGCCAGGTTTTCCAGTACATTTTTAAAACGGACACAACAGAGAAGGCGTTGGCGTTCACGCTTGGCTGAGCAGTGAACCCCGTAAATGCGCTTACTCACCAACTCGTGTAACGACGCTTGGATGGATATGGACCGGATATGGCGGGTACCCGGGACAATGGCTAAAAATAGTTGACGCAAAAGCGGGTAAACAAAATAGAAAAGATAATTTTATGCCTACAACTGTATTCTACTCCTATGTTTGAATCAACCGTTAGTCGTCGCCATAGTCTGAAAATACTGGGCGCATCGGTCGGAATGTCCTGGTTGCCCGGGTCGATCCAGACGGCCTCCGCTCCGGCACCCGGTTTTATCCACTGCCTCAACCTGAGCACAATCCGGGGTCAAAAACTGGGATTCGTCAAAGAATTGGAAGTGTCCGCCAAGGCCGGTTTTCGCTCGGTGGAAATTTGGATGGATTCCTTGCAGACCTACCTCGACGGGGGTGGTACGCCGGCCGACGCCCGGAAACGGCTCGGTGATTTGGGCCTCCGGGTAGAAAGCGCCATCGGTTTTGCCCAGTGGATCGTGGATGATGAGGCCACCCGCACCAAAGGGGTTGAACAACTCAAGCGCGAAATGGACACGCTGGCCCAGCTGGGGTGCCACCGCACGGCGGCCCCACCGGCGGGCGCTACCCAAATGCCCGGTCTTGACCTCAAGCGGGCCGCCGAACGCTACCGCACAATCCTGGAGTTGGGCCAGCAAACCGGCGTGGTGCCCCAGTTAGAAATGTGGGGATTCTCCCAAAATCTGAGCCGCCTGAGCGACATCCTTTACGTGGCGGCGGAAAGCGGACACCCGTCGGCCCGGGTACTCATTGATGTGTTTCACCTTTACAAGGGCGGTTCCAGCATCGACAGCCTGTCCCTGGTGGGCAAGCCCGCCGTCGAAATCTTTCACCTCAACGACTACCCGGCCAACCTGTCTCCCGCCACCATCACGGACGCCGACCGGGTGTATCCGGGCGATGGCGTGGCACCGATCCGTCGCATCCTGCAAACCATCCGCCCGCCTGACCGGCCCGTCGTACTTTCGTTGGAGGTATTCAACAAAAGCTACTACGCCCAGGACGCCCTGCGGGTAGCCCAAACCGCTTTGGCAAAGATGAAGGCTGTCACGCAGGGAATGTGACGTCCGTTTCCAAACGTTTTTCCAAATGAAAGACGCGTTTCAAGGCGTACCTTGCCACTCCGAACGGACTCCGTTTGACTTTTTGCCGTAGCTTTTTCCCCACCAAAGCAACCGATTTATCCCGCTGCGATCGCTAACTTGCCCCGGCCCCGGCATTCGTCTTGCGCGTGAACAGGCCAAAAACCCAATCGCATGAAAACGCCATCCGCCCGCGTTACCCTGGAAACCCTCTACGAAGAGTATACGCTGGCCAGAAGGATTGAACTCACCATGGAACAGTTTATTACCCTGGCCACCTTCTTTCCCGCCTTGCTCATCATTTCAACTGACGGTCGGGTGGACGAAGAAGAATGGGACTACGTAGAAAACCTGACCAACAACTTCTGCGATACGTTTGGAAAGCAAGGCCTCAGCCAGCAGGAAATCATCGACCTGAAAAAACTGCTCGGACGCGAAGTCCACTATCTGCAAGCAAACTTTGATACTTGGGAAAGGAAGTTTACCAAAGCCCTCAAAACGCACCTTGCCCAGCACGCCGATTCCCGGGCCTTGGTTCTCGACAGCATCCATCATTCCGCCGCCTTGTCGGAAGGCGTGACTGACAAGGAAAAGATCATGGTTGAATACTTGTTGAAGGAACTGGGTATGGAATGAACAACCCACCCGTCCGCCCGACTTTTCGGGCAAACCCCCAGGCGTATGGAAGGAAAAGTAGTCATCATTACGGGCGCCTCCTCGGGCATCGGGAAGGCGTGCGCCGCCGCATTCGGAAAAGCGGGTGCCAAGGTGGTCATCACCGGCCGGAGGGAGGAGGCACTTCGGCAAGCCTCCGGTGAACTCGCCGGTTTGGGCATCGATCACCGGGTTGTGGTGGCGGACGTGAGCGTGGAAGGGGACAACCAGGAAACGATCCGCCAGACCGTGGCGCACTACGGTCGGATTGACGTGCTGATCAACAACGCGGGCATTACTATGCGGGCAATGTTTGAGGAAACCGACGTAGCCGTCATCAAGAAGGTAATGGACACCAACTTTTACGGAACCGTGTACGCCACCAAGCACGCCCTTCCCTACCTGCGGCAAACCAACGGGTCCATTGTCGGCATCTCCTCCATTGCCGGTTACCGGGGCTTGCCCGTGCGCTGCGGGTATTCGGCGTCCAAGTTTGCCATGCAGGGTTTCCTGGAAGCGCTGCGAACCGAATTATTGCACCAAGGCGTGCACGTGTTGGTTGCTTGTCCGGGCTTCACGACGTCCAACATCCGGAACGCCGCGTTGGTGAAGGACGGTTCGGTGGGCGGGGAGTCGCCCCGCGACGAAGAAAAGATGATGTCGGCCGAAGAAGTGGCGCAACGCATCCTGCGGGCTACCCGCCGCCGGCAACGCGACCTGATTTTGACTACGCAAGGCAAGTTGACCATTTTCCTCAACAAGTGGTTCCCCGCCTTCATGGACCAAATGGTTTACAACACCCTGGCCAAGGAAAAGGACTCACCACTGAAGAGGGAGCGATGAGCGTTGAACATGACTTACGACTTGTGACCTACGCGTGACTTGGTGGCAACGGGCTGTAGGATGTTATTCACCATCGGGTTCTACGGGTATTTCCGATAAATCTCCGTCAGGATGCGCTCCATTTCCCGCCTAATTTGCGAAGTAGGCACGACGAAGTTGCTGTGCATAAAGCTGAATACCAGTGTTTTGCCGCTTTGGGTAATCAAAAAACCGCTCAGGCAATGGTTGTTGCTCAACGAACCCGTCTTGCCGAACAGAAAGGAATTGTCTGGCTGGTAAAGGTTCCGCAATGTCCCCGGCCGGCCGCCCGTTGCCAGCAGCGCGAAAAGCCGCTCCTTCGGAACCAACTGGTAGAGCTTCAACCACAGCGCCACCAGGGTACGGGGCGTGAAGAGGTTATAGCGCGAAAGACCCGACCCATCCACCCAGACGGGCTTGTCGGGCAGGTCGGACAGGAACGTACGCTGGGCGTAGGCGATGGTCCGCTCCGAACTCAGCGTGTCCGACAACGTGGAAGCACTGAGCAGCAGCAGTTGTTCGGCCAGAAAATTGTCGCTCTCCTGCATCATTCGTTGGTAGAGCGTATCGGCGGGCAGGCTGTATACCACCCGGGCACCGGACGCGGCTCCCGGGGCGGGCGTCAACCGGGTCACTTCCCGCTTCAACGTGTCCCGGAGTAGTTGCACCAGCAGATCCGGGGAATGGTGGTAAGGAACGTCGAGTGTCAGGCTGTCGGCGGGGGCGGCGTGGTAAGTAAAGACGTTGTTGTGCTGGCCCCGGCGGATGGCATCGCCCGTTCTGCTGGCCAGCGGCGCTACGTCCACGTTGGGGGCGAAGAAATCCGGTTGCGCGCGAATGCCCGCTGGGCGGAGGACGAACCGAACAAAATTCCCGTAAGCGGGGAAAGGGCTCTTTTCGGGCGAATACGCGCCGTTGTAATCATCCCAGGCCCAACCGGGCCCGAAGTGGGCGCCTTCGTAGGGGGCGGTAATGTAAAACAATTTTTCCGGGCGGCCGTTCAGAAAGTCGTAGGCGCGGGTGCTCTTCAGATCGGGATGCAAAAAGGACGGATCGCCCGTGCCCCAGAAGAGCAGCGAATCGCGCCGGGCGACGTACTGGAGGGCGGGAATTGAGTCGCCCAGCATCCGCAAGGACGTGTATAGCGTGAAAATTTTGGTGTTGGAGGCGGGTGTGAAGTAACGTTCGCCCTGGTGGGTGTAGACCGTCCGCTGCTTTTCGAGGTCGTACAAAACAAACCCGCAGTGGCTCTGGGCAAACGCGGGGTTTTCGGCGATCGACTGCCGCCATTTTCTGGCGCTGAGTCCCGTTCGGGAAGCCGAGCAAGCCGTCAGGAAGGCAAAAAGGATGCACAACCCGGTGCGGAGTAGTTGGTTCACGTTTACCGCTGGCGTTTTAGAAGCGGATTAAAGCTAGGCATATTTGCCCGCAATTTTCGAATTATTTACCCGGCGGAAAGGCAGGTGCCGGTATCCTTTTTAAAATGCCCACTAATTCAATACGTTTGTCTCCGGATCCGGCAGGTTGCCGAAGTTGTGACTCACCGTGCGTAACCCCGGCCGGGCGTGCCTTGCCATGCAAACCTGTATGATGCGATTTTCCGGATCGGCGACCCTGATTTTGGGGCTGGCTTTTTTCCATTCTCCCCAACCTTTTATTCCGTCGGGAGTAACGGCACCCGTTATGATTGACACCACTCGGTTCATCCCCACGCACCGTCCATTCTTCGAAATCCACCGGCGTTACTGGGAGAAGACGCTGGCTCACCGCCGTTTCAAGCACCGCCACTTGGTACCGCTCATCGAAAAGCTGCGGGGAAACGCCCGGTTCGAAGTAAGCAAACTGGGCCTGTCGACCCAGAAGCGCACCATTTACCTGGTGAAGTTGGGAACGGGAAAAACCAAGGTGATGCTCTGGTCGCAGATGCACGGCGACGAACCCACCGCCACGATGGCGATGATGGATATGTTCAATTTCTTCGGCGGGCACGATGAACTGGATGCGTTGCGGCAGGAGATCCTGGATAACCTGACACTTTACTTTGTTCCCATGCTCAACCCCGACGGGGCGGAGGCATACACCCGACGCACGGCCCTGGGGGTGGACCTGAACCGGGAGGCCCTGAGCCTGCAAGCCCCGGAAGCCCGTTTGCTCAAGGAACTGCGTGACCAGCTCAACCCCGATTTCGGGTTTAATCTGCACGACCAAAGCACCCATTACAGCGCGGGCCGCAGCGCCAACCCCGCTACCATCTCGTTTCTGGCACCGGCCTACAACCACGCAAAGGAGGTAAACGAGGTGCGGGGAAACGCAATGAAGCTGATTGTGACGCTGAATCGGGTGCTGCAAACCTACATCCCCGGCCAGGTCGCCAAGTATTCCGATAGTCACGAACCCCGGGGCTTCGGTGACAACATCCAGAAGGCGGGTACGAGCGTCGTGCTGGTGGAATCCGGGGGGTATCCGGATGACCCGGAAAAACAGTACATCCGGCAACTGAATTTTACCCTGCTGCTGTCTGCTTTGCAGACCATCGTCCGGAAAACCTATTCGGAAGAAAACATCGACGCCTATTATCAGATACCCGAGAATGACCGCAGTTTGTTCGACCTCATCATTCGTCAGGTGCAAGTGCCGCTGGGGGGCGAGGTCCGGACCATGGACATTGGCTTCAACCACAACGAGGTGAACTTCCGCCAAGCCGACGGCTTCTATTACCGCAGTGCTATCGAGGACTTGGGAGATCTGTCCGTTTACTTCGCGTACCACGAACTGGATGCCAGTGGCATGCAGCTCGTGCCGGGCAAGACGTATCCCTCCGTCATTGCCAACGTGCAGGAGCTGAGAAAGCTGGACTTCAACCGGTTGTTCAGGCAGGGGTACACGGCGGTTCGAATGGCGAGGTACGCGCCCAAGGAAAGGGTGACCTACCTGCCCATCCGCATTCTGACCGGACAAAAATCGCGCGACAACGAGGTTGCTCTTTCGGCTAATCCCGACTTTTTGTTGCAGATTAACCGGCAAACCCGCTACGCCATCATCAACGGATTCGTTTACGACGTGGTCAACAACAAGAACGGGGTGAAGAACGGATTGGTGGAGTGATGGCGGATGGAAAGAGGTGGGATGATGCACTCGAATGCGCAATCAAAATAAAATGCCCTCCGCGAGCCAATGGCTACGGAGGGCACTTTGGTGGTACAACGCCTGCGGATTACCGCAGTGAACTGGCGGCTTGGGAGAGTTGGCTGCCCAACTGACGCAGTTGATCCATTGAATCGGGCGTGGCACGGCTGGCGGCTTCGGTCGTTTGATCGCCAAGCGCCTCCAGACAATCGGCAATCTCGTCCGCGTCGCCCGACTGCAGGGCGGCTTTCAGGTTATCCAACTCGTCAGCAATGTCCGTCAATGCTTCGTCGTCGCTGCCTTCCAAAGTGCTGATCCAACCGTCGATGTTGCTGGTAGCCGTGTCGACGTTGAGGGCGGTAATGCCACCCGACAGAGCGCTCAGGGTTGCGCTGAGGTCAACTTGACCCCCGGATTGTGTGCTTTCCATAAAACAAGAATTTAAGGTTTGAAATGGGTTAATCTTGAGATTGTCTCTCCGTGTTACGATCAAAATGAGAAAGGGTTGTAAAATAAAAATATAACCTTTCGTACTTTTTGGAGTTGTCGCTTCTGGCTCATTTTTGTCATTGCTCCGGTCCCGCGTCGAAAACCCAGCCCGCCATGAAAATCAACCGGGAGCGGATGCGTGGAGCCGGCTGACAGACCAGCTAGGACCGGTGGTAATCAGCCTACTAGCTAACCCAAGTTGCTAGTTATCGAAAGTGTTACCGTGGGGTCTGAAAAGCGTAGCTTTGAAATGGCTAAACCTCAAACTACCCTTCCCCTGCGCTACGATAATACCATCGCAATTTAGTTCTGCTCGATGATGTGCTGCAAGCAGTCCACCCCGAACAACCTGCTCACCATCCGGGGCGGCTGTTCGCGGCGTTACTTCGTAAAGTTCGATGATGCCTTGATCTTGACCACGGTCTTGCGCTCGGCTTGGTATTTCGGGGGCAACTGGGAAAGTGCCCGTTGCTACCTGCAAAGCCATCATTGTAAGGGGAGATTACCTGACAACTACCGTCGGACCCGGCCCCGGTGCCTACACCATTTCCGTGTCTTACTTTCTGAGCCCACGGGAACCCTTCAATGCACTCGATGTGCTGATTGCTTCCACGAAAAGCCTGCGGATTAAAAAGCCGTTTTTGGCAGGCAGTACAATCAGCAGCGTCCGCACGGGTAGGTATCGAATTGAGGTTACCAACCAAACGAACTCACCCGGTGACCCGGACCTAGGAGTAAATGAATGGCAATAAATTGACGTTCAGACATTTAGTTCGGAACGGGCGTAATCAGAAAATCGAGCGCAGAAATCTGGTCATTGTATTAAAATATTCGGATGCGTCGGCGCGACTTCCCTGGATAACGGCACTGTACTGGTGCCGGCGACGTAAACCTAAAACAAATTACTTATGCATTCCCATTCACACGCTGCTTACGGCCACTCCTACGCGCGCCGGGGCCAACGCGGCTTTCGCCGTCCTTTTCCGCTCGTAAACGTGCAGGAAGACAACCAGCGCATCACCCTGGAAGTGATCGCGCCGGGCCGGAAAAAAGAAAATTTCCGGATCGAAGTAAAGGGCCGTACGCTCACGGTTGCCTCGGATTTGGAAGCCCGCCTCCCGGGCAGCTACCGCGCGGCCGAGTTCAAACTCGTTCCTTTTGAGCGTTCGTTCCGCCTGATCGCAGAATACGACACCGATCGGATCGAAGCCCGCTACACCGACGGCGTGCTCTACGTCACGCTCCCCAAAAAGGAAGCTGACCCCGAGCAACCGGTCAAAGTAATCGAGGTAGGTTGAGGAACCGTGGATAGTTGACAGTGGATAGGGCATAGTTTGATTAATGCAAAGGCGTTCGTTTTACTACCTGGGAAGACAGATGTCGTGTTCTTGCAACACAAACGAATAATCAGCCTACGAACGCTATCCACTGTCTACCCGGCCACCAGGCCGCCGTCGATTTTGTGTTCGGCGCCGGTGATGAAACGGCTTTCGTTGCTGGCCAGGAATACCACCAGATCGGCCACCTCTTCGGGCGTGCCGTAGCGACGCATCGGAATGCTCTTGAGCAGCAGTTGCTTGCCTTCGTCAAGGTTGTCGGGACGGATGGAGCGTTCCAGGTCGCGCACCATATCCGTTTCAATGGGTCCGGGATGGATGCTGTTGACGCGGATGTTGAAACGGGCCGCTTCGAGGGCGGCGGTCTTCATCACGCCGATGACGGCGTGCTTGCTGGCCGCGTAGGCCACCCCCTGGCGCGTGCCCCTCAGGCCGGCCACCGACGAAGTGATGATGATGCTGCCCCCACCGGTCTGAACCATCGCCGGAATGACGTATTTCAATCCCAGCCACACCCCTTTCAGGTTCACGGCGATTACTCGGTCAAACGCTTCCTCCGAGCATTCCCAAAGCGGGCCCGCCAGTCCGCCCACGCCCGCGTTGCTGAAAAATATGCTCACCTTCCCGAACCGCTCCACCGTTTTATCCACGAAGGCACTGACTTTTTCGGCCTGCGTCACGTCGGCCACCGCGTAGTCGGTACTTTCTTTGCCCAATTCGGCCACGGCTTGTTGCAACTGCGCCTCATCCACGTCCACCAACATCACGTTGGCCCCTTGCTGCACGAAAGCCCGCGCGGCGGCCAGCCCGATGCCGCGCATGCCACCGGTTACGATGGCCACCTCGTTGTGTAATCGGTTCATGTTCATTGCATAATTTAAAAGAAAGCGCGGGAGCGTAGGCAACGGCTGAGCGATTGTGCTGGTAATATCCCACCAATATATTGCCTAACGAAACGGTCGGGGAGGAATTGCGAAGGTATTCATTCCCCCAACCGAAAACTCTTCCGGTGGTGTTCGCAAGTTCCCCACTCCCGGATGGCGCGACGGTGTTGCGCCGTGGGATAGCCCACGTTCCGCTCCCAGCCGTAGTGCGGAAATTGCGCGGCCAGGGCTTCCATTCGGGCATCGCGGTAGGTCTTGGCCAGCACCGAGGCAGCGGCGATCGAGAAGTAGGTGGCGTCGCCCTTCACCACGCAGGTATGCGGCACGAAAGGGTACGGATTGAAGCGGTTGCCATCCACCAGCAGGTGTTCGGGCCGGAGCGTCAGCTGGTCGACCGCCCGGTGCATGGCCAGTAGCGAGGCTTGCAAAATGTTGAAGGTATCTATCTCGACGGGCGAGGCTTCGGCCACGGCCCAAGCGAAGGCTTCGCGCTCGATTTCAGCGCGCAACGATTCGCGCTCTCCCCGGCTCAGTTGCTTGGAGTCGTTGAGCAGCCAATGGTGGTAGTCCGGGGGAAGAATGGCCACCGCCGCCACCACGGGTCCGGCCAGACAGCCGCGTCCCACTTCGTCGAGTCCCGCCTCAACCAGACGCGGGTGGAAAAAAGGCTTGAGTGAAGAAGGCATGGACAGGTAGTAGGCAGTAGGCAATTGGCGGTGGCAATAAAGCCCGAATTCCGTAGCGAGGGGTTTAAACCCCTCGCTACGGAGCGACAAAGTAGCAATGGTTTACCAAACGCGCACGATTAGCAATAAAAATCGCGCTGCCCTCCGCTAAACGGGGAATTTTTCGGTCACGTAATTTATCAGATATTTTCCCGACGTTTTCCGGCAATCGTTGCGTAAATTGGGAACGCCAACGCCCAAGGGCACGCTGCGCATGAACCTCGTCCAACAACTTGTCAAAGCCGTCGGCCTGCTCGTAGCCGCCACTCTTCTGCTGGTCATTACCCTCGCCGTGGCGCTGGTGCACTACGCGCCCGAACTCGGAAGTACCGACCAAGCGACAACCAAAATCCTGCCGCCGACTTATTCTGTCGCGCCCGAGGAAACAATACCCAAGGAAATAAGCGAACCGTTGGCGCTCCGGGGCAAGGTGCTGTTTGAGAATTACTGCACACAATGCCACACAGTTACTCACGAAGTAGTTATCGGACCGGGTCTGCTAGGAATTCTTGAGCGGAGGCCTGAAGCTTGGTTGGTGAGCTGGATCAGGAATTCTACGAAAGTCGTCCAGTCCGGCGACCCGTATGCGGTCAAGTTATTCAACAAGTACAGCCAAGCGCCCATGCCCAGTTTCCCACTCACTGACGCGGAAATCAAGGCGATCCTACGATATCTCTAACTAGTTGAGGAGCCACCTTCCGTGTCGATTGCCCAGGGTCGGGATGCGGGCAAGCAAAGCTTAATTGCAGTCGCCTCGAAGACCCGCGGGAAGCCGCAAGCAAATTTTTAAATGCCATGACCGAAGAAAGAATTCGTTGCCCGAAGTGTGAGTGGGAACCGCGGCCCGAATCCATTTGGCAGTGCCGTTGCGGCCACACATGGAATACCTTCGATACCTACGGAA
>JACMKY010000006.1 GCA_014379925.1 Cytophagales bacterium
AAATTGCAAAATAATATGAAAACGAACATTCAAAGTATCGTCGCATTGGTGGTCTTGGGTTGGGTATTCAACGTGGCCACTCTCTCTTTCGTGCAAGCCTTTGCTTCCAGCCCCGATAGCAACCGTTTGGTTTCTTCCTCCAGCGTTCAAATGAGCACGGAGGGGATCACCCAATTCGAGGCGTTTATGCGGAAGCGGTCGGATAACCCGTTCAGCAACGCCGCCGATCGGCAAACGTTTGCCGAAGTAGTGGGTCTGTACAACGCGGACCTGGGTGGGTTGGGCAAATTGTCCACCGAGAAACGCAGCCAGTTCCAGGTCGTCGTGGCCAAACTCGACGCCCGGCTGGCCAAAATGAAGGGCACGGAGGCGGCCGCCTGGAGAAGCCAGGTGACCAACACGGTAGAAGCCATCAATTTTTGGATGAACTTCACCTTGTTAAACGACACCACTGAGGAGGAAGTAGCAGCCCCGATGATCGGCCGCTAAGTTCGGCTTAGAAATTTCGGCTCAGTGTTGAACGCCAAGCGGTTGGAATCTTCCAACCGCTTTTTTTGCGTCTTCACCCGCCCAGGGTGCTCAAGTAGCGTCGGTATTTGTCTTTGACTACCGCGGGGGTTTCGCTTTTCAAAAGATATTCCTCCGTGTTAAGTTGCAGGTACGGAAAGTTTTTGATCATCGAGCAAGCGTGCCGGGCAACCAGGCGGGGGGAGGCAAACTCATCCAGAAACCGCCCCAAAAAAGGCAGGTACCGGTTGGCGTAGGCCAGGGTCACGTCCTCCGCCAAGTGGTCGATCTTGTAACGGGGCAGGATTTCAACGAAGCCGGCCGCTAGCGCGGTTGGGAGGTGCATGCCGGACCCGTGCACGCCGATGACCACGTGGCTTTCCGCGTAGATCTGGCACCACTCCTTTTCCAGTTCGTCGGTCATCGCGCTCGTCCGCCGGTCGACAATGCCGGGGGGTAACCCACCGGTTCGGCCCAGTCCCACCGCCGTGAAACGCACGCCGGGCAAGCCTTCGGCGATCAGCCGGGAGGCCCGGGCAATCAGACGATTCTGCCGGCGGACCAACCAGGGACGTACCCATTCGGTCCTCCGGAACTTGACGCAACCCTGCCAAATCAATTCCTCCCAGGGGTAGGGCAACCAGAACCGGTCCTCACGGCAGACAAACGTCACCCGCGGCAGTTGGTCGTAAAATCGGGATAAGTCAAAACGTTTGGTGCGGGTAAACCGCTCAAGATCGATCTTGGTGCTGTCGGGATGCGTGTTCGCCGGGCATAGCCACACCCGGCGGAACCGTTCCAGTTCGGTCTTGACGAACGAATCAAAGGGTTGAATCCACCGGTTCATTTCCCGGAGGGGCAAATCAACGCTCCATACTTCGGCCACCCCCTCCGGCACCAGCCACTTCATGAAACGGGGAACGATGACCACCAATCCGGTTTCCGTGGCCGCCAACTGGTCGAGGCAAGGCTGGGCGTTGAGCAGCTTCAGAAACCCGTGGCCGTAGCAGTTGTCCAGGCAGTTGAGCAGGGTTATCTGGTGACACGTCCGGTAAACGACCTTATAAAGGGCGGCCTCCACGGCGGCGTGTTCGAAAAAAGAATCCAGCAGGGGTTGGGCAAACCACCCACCCGCCCGGGGAGAGTAGTAGGCTTGCCGGGGATGCCGGGTAAAAGCCACCGGAAACAGCAGCGCGTGTCCGACCGGAAGGGTATGGTAAAAGTTCAGTCCGCAAGCCCCGCAGTGGCAATCCGCCAACGTGTGCATTCCCAGGAAAAGCGCGTGGTTAGGTTGCGGACGAACCGACGCGCACGCCGGACACCGCAACTCGAACCGGATTTCGGGCTTGAGTTGAATCTGCATCTCAACTTACCGTTCCGCCGTTGACGATCGGTTTTTCGGGATTCACGAAGGAGAGGGTGCCGTCCCCGTCCTCGGCCATCAAAATCATCCCCTGCGACCGGATGCCCTTGATGTCGCGGGGCGCCAGGTTGGCCAGCAGGCACACCTGTTTGCCAATGATGTCGGCCGGCTGGTGATGCTCGGCGATGCCGCTGACCACCGTGCGGGTATCCAGGCCGGTATCCAGGGTCAGTTCGAGCAACTTCTTGGTTTTGGGCACCGGCTTGGCCGCCACGATGGTCGCCACGCGGATGTCCAACTTGGTGAAATCGTCGAAGACCACTTCCGGCTTGGCGGGCGGCAGGACTTTACTGACCATTTCGTTTTGTCGCTTGTTATCCGACAACTTCCGCACCTGCGCTTCCACGGCATCGTCCTCGATCTTTTCGAACAGAAGTTCGGCCGGTCGAAGGGTTTGTCCCTCGGGCAACAGGTCCGGTCGGCCCGTCGCGTTCCAACCGGCGGTTTTCAGTTGCAGCATCTCCGATAGCTTGCGGGCGGTGGAGGGCAGGAACGGCTCGGCCAGAATGGCCAGATTGGCCGAAATCTGCAGGCCGATGTTCAGGATGGTCGCCACCCGTTCCTCGTCCGACTTGATGACTTTCCAGGGTTCGGTATCCGCCAGGTATTTGTTGCCCAGCCGCGCCAGGTCCATCAGGTGAGCCAATGCCTCACGGAAGCGGTAATCCTCGAGGGAAGCGGCAATCCTGCCCGGAAAGTCCACCAGTTTGTCCAGCGTCTCCCGGTCGAAATCGGTTAATTCTCCCCGCGAAGGGGTTTTCCCTCCGAAGTACTTGTGCGTCAGCACCACGGCGCGGTTAACGAAGTTGCCCAGAATCGCCACCAGCTCGTTGTTGTTGCGGGCCTGGAAGTCCTTCCAGGTGAAATCGTTGTCCTTGGTTTCGGGGGCGTTGGCCGTGAGCACGTAGCGCAGCACGTCCTGCTGGCCGGGAAAATCGCGCAGGTATTCGTGGAGCCACACCGCCCAGTTGCGCGAGGTGGAAATCTTGTTGCCTTCCAGGTTGAGGAATTCGTTGGCCGGCACGTTTTCGGGGAGAATAAAATCGCCGTGCGCCTTAAGCATCACCGGAAAAATGATGCAGTGGAACACGATGTTGTCCTTGCCGACGAAGTGCACCAGCTGCGTATCCGGACTTTTCCAGTAGGGTTCCCACGCCGCTTCATCCTCCGGCTCCTTTTTTCCGGACGAGGCATTCTTCCCCAAAAAATAATCTTTGGTGGCGGAAATGTAGCCGATGGGGGCGTCGAACCAGACGTAGAGCACCTTGCCTTCGGTGTCGGGCAGCGGCAGGGGCACGCCCCAGTCCAGGTCGCGGGTGACGGCGCGGGGTCGCAGGCCCTGGTCGATCCAGGACTTGCACTGGCCGTAAACGTTGGTTTTCCACTCGGTGTGTCCTTCCAGAATCCATTCGCGCAGCCAGCCTTCGTAGCGGTCCAGCGGCAGGTACCAGTGCTTGGTGGGTTTGAGCACGGGTTTTTCGCCGCTGAGCATCGAGACCGGTTGGATGAGTTCGGCGGGCGAGAGCGTGGAGCCGCAGTTTTCGCACTGGTCGCCGTAGGCGCTGGGGAAGCTGCACACCGGACACGTGCCCTGGATGTAGCGGTCGGCCAGGAATTGCTGCGCCTTCTCGTCGTAGTACTGCTCGCTCACCTGCTCCACGAAATCGCCCTGCTCGTAGAGCACCCGAAAGAAATCCGAAGCCGTTTGGTGGTGGGTGGCGTTGGAAGTGCGCGAGTAGATGTCGAAGGCAATGCCGAATTCGCGGAAGGAATCCTTCATCATGGTGTGGTACTTGTCGACCGCCTGCTGCGGGGTGATACCTTCCTTCTGCGCCCGGATGGTGATGGGCACCCCGTGTTCATCGGAGCCGCACACGAACAGCACGTCCTTGCCCCGCAACCGCAGGTAGCGGGCGTAAATGTCGGCGGGAAGGTAGGCGCCCGCCAGGTGGCCGATGTGTACGGGCCCGTTGGCGTAGGGCAGCGCCGCCGTGACGGTATATCGCTGGAAGTTTTTTTTGGTCATAATGGTTAGTCCACGGACGGTGTTCCCTAGCCAGGGGCAAAGACGGCGGACCGGGGTTGCGCGGACGGTGGATTCGGTTGGAAGACGTTGGTTAAGCCAGCAAAATTACGGAAAGTAGGGGAGAGCGCAGAATGACGGCGGTTGCTACCGGGAAAATAGCGGACTTCCCGGGGACGTTGCGGTGGGTTTATATCCAGGCGGAGCCGTGCTTCACTGACTTCCTCCGGAGACGATGAATAATCATCAGAAAAACGTTCGATCAACCGTGAAAACCAACCCGTTCCCCTCCGTCTTTCTTGCCGTTTTTCTCATCCAGGGATGTATTTCCACCAAGAACGCGACGTTGCTGGGGGCTACCGTGCAGCGGATTTCTTTTAACGTGGCCTACCACGTACCGTTTCCCGCCTTGGGACACGTGGTTTCCGTTGGCACGGGTTACCGGTGGGAGCCCGTGCCGTGGCAGCTTTCGGGTTTTCGGGAAGAACCGATGTAAAGAGGATAAAAGCAAACCGCCAACCCAAAACAACCAACCCAGGCCGACCCACCCATCCAAAAGTACCGTTCCGAATGCGGGGTAACGCCTTCCGACGACCGATTCCTCGCGCAAGAAGTAACCAGCGCGTGGTCCGTCCCGATTCACGGGTTGCGGCGCCCAACGCCCGTCCGTTTCGACTGCCGAAGCGAACGGGCGTTGGGCGCCTCTCAAGCCACCCAAAAAGCGGCGATGCAAGCCGCCAACACCGTGAGCGCAATCAGGCTGCGGTAGGTCCGGGTACTTAGCGCGCGCGTTCGGTTGGCAGCGGTAAGTGCGGAAATGGCAACCAGGATGGCCGTTTTAGGAATCACTTTGTAGTAATTCACCGCGGGGTAGCGCAGCCAAACGAGTAGACCGCCCGTAATCAGCAATGCCACGCCGCACCCCAGCATGAGCCGGTTGGTTCGCTTCGTTTTTTCCCGGTAGCGCACCAGCAGCGTGGCAAAATAGCGCAGAAAAGCCCCGAAGTGAACCAGGAGAACCCCGTTCAGCGCCGTCGTTTTCATCCTTTCCGAGGGGCGTTTTCCGTCACTGGTTGTTTCCCCGGCGCGGGCTCACCCGAGTCGGGTCCCTTCAGCAGGAAGTACGCCAGCCCGCCCGAGGTCAAGAACGTGAGCCCGTGAATCCACATCGCCGACGAGTTGCTGCCCGGACTGGACCACACGATGAACGCGTCGGCCGCGGGAATGAGGGAGCCGACCAGCAGCAGTATTCCCAGTGGTTTTTTCCACTGGAGGAGGGAAAAGGTCACGAGCAAGAGGCCGGTAGAAAAATCCCGGACGCCTTTGATGCGGTGGAACGCGTAGTTTCCCGCTTCATTCACCGCAATCCCGAATCCTTGTTCACCGGCTTCCGGAGCCAGCCAGAAGCGGCCTCCAATGAAGAGCAGGCCTAAGCCGATGAGCGCGCCCAGCCCGAAGGTGGCGCGCAGTGACGAGTTGATTTGCATAAGAGTTGGTGTTTAAGTACGCCGCAAACGTAGCCACCCGGGCGGAGCCCGTCATGCACCTCGGTGAATAAATGGATTACTGCGTTGCAAACACCCGAAAAAATCCACGGGTGGGTTGCGGGATGGCATTGCTATTCAAATTCCCGACCACCTTCTGACGGCGGATGGCTCATTTGGCCAAACGGTTGCGGATACGGCTCAACGATTGGGGCTTTACGCCGACGTAGGAAGCGATGTAATACTGGGGAATGCGTTGGCCGATGGCCGGGAAATTCTTGACGAAATCCGCGTAGCGCACTTGCGTCGGATCGCGGTAGAGGGAAGTAATTTGGCGGATGGTGTCCACGAACAGGCGCTCGGCCACCAGCCGGCCGAACCGTTCCCCTTCGCGCACTTCCCGGTAGAGCCGTTGTAATTTTTCGGGGGTGATGACCAGGATTTCCGCCTCTTCGAGGGCCTGGATGTTCTTGTGGGTAGGTTGGCCGGACAAGAAACTTTCGTACTCGGAAACGAACTGGCTTTCCTCCGAAAAAAAATAGGTTAGCTCCTCGCCTTCGCGGTTGATAAAATAGCGAAACAAGCCCTTCTGCACGAAAGCCACCTGCCGGCAGGTTTCCCCTTCCCGCAGGAAATACCCGCCCCTGGGAAGCGATTTCGGGGTGAACAAACCGTTGATGAACGCTTCTTCGTCCGGGTTGAGGGACACGAACCGCTTGATCTGGTCAGTAAGGGAAGAATACAGCGTCATGGCACAAATAGGGCGAACAGCTGGTTCGGCCCCCGCTTCGACTGTGAGGTACAATGGCCGAACAGCTGGTTCGGCCTACTTCACCCGGTGCTACCGGGGCAGCTTCACTTCGAAGAGGGTTTCGCCGCGGGCCTTGTTCTTGAGCGTGATGGTGCCGTTGAGCTTTTCGGTGGCGATCTTGGCGATGTAAAGGCCCAGTCCCGCTCCGTTCGACACTTCGTTGCCCCGGAAAAACATGTCGAACACCCGCTCCGCCGTGTTGTCGTTGATACCCACGCCGTTGTCCTTGATGTGGATGAGGATGTTGCGCACTTCGTCTTCGGTCACGTTCACCTGCACGTAGGAATCCTGGCGCGAAAAGTTGGCGCTGTAGTAAAGGGCATTCTCGAGCAGGTTTTGCAGGATGATGCGCAGCAGGTCCTCGTCGGAATTGAATTCCAGGTCGGGTTGGATGCGCACGTACACCAGGGTTTGTTTCCGTTCCGACTTCGGAATCAGGGATTGCAGCGTGTGGTGGATGATCTGCTCCAGGTCAACCTTTCGTTTCACCACGTGGCCCAGCCGGATGTCACTGATGCTCAGCAGGCGCATCAGGATGCGGTCCATGTTGCGGGCGGTGGTTTCTACTTTAGAGAAGTAGCTGATGCTGGCCTCGCCCTGAACTTCCAATTGGGCAACGTTGCACAAACCGATCAGGGTCGCCAGTGGCCCCTTGATGTCGTGGGAGGCGCGGTAGATGAGCGTGTCCAGGTCCTGGTTCACCGTGAGCAGGTCCACGTAGGCCTGGGTGAGTTGGCGGGTGCGCTCGTCCACCTTTGCCTCCAGTTCGTTGTTGGCTTGCCGCAGGGCCAGGTTCTGTTCCTCGATGAGGAGCCGGGCCGATTCCAGTTTTTGGTTATTATCACCGATTTCGGCGTTGCGGGTTTCAATCTCTTCCTTTTGCTGCTTGATTTCCTTGTTCTGGTCCTGCAAGAGGCGGTTATCGCCCCGGATGATGCGGTAGCCGATGACCACGACCACGATCAGCAGAGAGACCAGGCCGAAGCACGCGGTCCAGAAGGCAATCTCGGACTGGTTTTGTCTGAGCGTGCTCTCCTGCAGTTTCTGCTTTTCCCGCAGAACCTTGATTTCATTCTGCTGGGTGAGCGACTCCAGATTGGACTGCATCTGGGCCAACTGCTTCAGTTTTTCCTTGTCGAAGAGGTCATCCTTGATCTGGGTGTGCAGCAGCAGGTTTTCGTAGGCTTTGCCCGAGTCGCCTTTTTTTCGGTACAGTTCCGAGATCCGCAGGTACGTGCTGGCCGTTACGTCGAGGAGTGAAAACTCGCCGGCTATTTCCAGGGCGCGTTGGTAAGCCCGCAGTGCATTGGCATAATCGGTCAGTTGCGTCCGGATTTCGCCCACGTTGGCCAGCGTGATGGCGATTTCAATCTTATTGCCCGTCCGTTCCTTGAGCGCGAGGGATTCCTGGTAGCGCGCCAGCGCCCGGGAGTAGTTGCCCCGTTCCCTCTCGACCGAGCCGATGTCGTCCAGCACGAACGCCAGCCCCGGCGGGTCGTTGATTTCCCGCATGATTTTCAGCGATTGCCGGTAGTATTGCAGGGCTTTCTCTTGGTCGCCGAGCAGTTGCTGCAGGTTGCCCAGGCGGCGGTAGGAAATTCCAATGCCCCGGGGGTTGGCGGCCTTTCGGAAAAGGTCGAGGCCACGCTGCAGGTAGTCCGTCGCCAGCCGGTATTCGTTCAGATTGGTGTAGGAATGGCCGATGCTGCTGAGCACGTGGGCTTTGGAGAGGTCGTCTTCCGGTTTATCTCCCACCTTCAACGAGTTGAGCAGATACGCAAGGGCCTTCGTGTGATTGCCCTGCATGGCATACACGTCGCCTCGTCGGCGCAGGGCGTACTTTACGCCTTCGCGGTAGCGGATGCGGGTTGCCGCTTCGAAGGCCTGGTCAGCGTACCGGAGCGACCGGTCCGGTTCCAACCACTGGTAAAACGAGGAAAGACGATTGAGCAGATCGACTCTTTGGGGACCGGTCGCGGTTTTCAACCCGATTTCCAGGCTGTCCGCCTCCCCGCCGGCCCGTGCGCTGCACACGGCCAGCAAAAGGAAGGGCAGGACAAGGAGGCATCTCATCGGCTATTCAATGGTACGCTTGACCATTGCTTGTCGGGTTGGCTGGCGGTTGGGTACGGACAGAAACCAAAGGTAACCGGATTCGGGAAACTTGCGGGTCTGGCATTTGACTGCTCGTATTCAATAACGCGCCCGGGACGGGAAAGCGTACACCCGGCGGTTCAATTATGACCCTGCTCCGGTATTTCACCCGTTCGGATGGCCTGAATTCGAGTGTCAAAGCGAAAGAATGTCGAACGCCGAACAAGGAATGTCGAATGCCGAAGTAAAAGAAAAAAGGTTCAATCCTTCAACATTCGACATTCGGAATTCATCAGTTCAATATTCCCTTCCTTCCCTTCAACATTCAATAGAATAACCGCCCGGCGTCCCCGGTGCGGGGTGACGGCGAACGCCCGCTTACTTCTTGCCCCGGACCGCTTTTTCGATCTCCGTCCACGCGGGGGCCGGCACCTGGTCGAGCATCGAAAACTCGCCGGCCCCGTACAACCATTCGCCCCCGTCAATGGTGACCACTTCCCCGTTCACGTAGGAGGAATAATCGGAGAGGAGGTAGGCGGCCAGGTTGGCCAGCTCCTGGTGTTCGCCCACCCGCTTGAGGGGAATGCGGTTCACGGGATTCATCTTCTCGGCCAGCTCCCGGGGAAGAACGTCCTCCGGAAACAAACGCTGCCAGGCTCCTTCCGTGGGAAAGGGACCGGGGGCGATGGCGTTGGAGCGAATGCCGTACTTGGCCCATTCCACCGCCAGTGAACGCGTCAGGGCCAGCACGCCGGCCTTGGCGCAGGCCGAAGGAACCACGTAGCCCGAACCCGTCCAGGCGTAGGTGGTCACAATGTTGAGGATGGTCGCTTTTTGTCCTTTTTCAATCCAGTCCTTGCCGAAAGCCAGCGTAAAGTTGTACGATCCCCGCAGCACGATGTCGACGATTACGTCGAAGGCCTTGGGCGTCAGTCGCTCGGTGGGACTGATGAAGTTGCCGGCGGCGTTGTTGAGCAGGGCATCCACCCGACCAAACGTTTCCAGGCTGGTCTTCAGCACGTTCTCCACTTCAGGGTAGTGGCGCGCGTCGCAGGCGACGGGCAGCACCTTGCCCCCGGTTTCGGCTTCCAGTTCGCGGGCAGTCTGCTCCAGCACGGCCATCTTGCGGCTGGCGATAACCAGGTTGGCACCCAGTTGCAGGAAGTATTTACCCATCGAGCGGCCTAGTCCGGTTCCTCCCCCGGTGACCACCACGGTGCGGCCTTGTAAGGCATTCTCCTTGAGCATGGGTTCGTTGTACATCGGGAAGGCGATCAGCGGTGAATTGGTCGGCTAAAAGTAGAAGAAATTCCGGAAAAAGGAAAACCGGTCGGAATGGCGGCCAGAGCGCCGTGGTTGCGGCAAATGCTTGCGTCCTTGCCCGGGTACGCTCGCACAGAAAACAAAAAGCCGCCGCGGTTGCGCGGTGGCTTTTTGTTTTCTGCGGGGCGGGACGTCGATTATTTGGCGGCCACTACCTTCAGGTCAACGTTGAAGTCGTCGTAGATCACCTTGTCGGCGGCCGTACCAATGAGACCCGAGCCGTACTTGATGTCCCACTTGGTGCGGTCCAGGTCAAACTTGGCCATTGCGCTGGCCGAGCTACCGGAGACAGTCACCGCCGCCGGAAAGGAGATGGCGTTGGTGATGCCTTTGATGGTCAGGTCGCCGTCGATGGTGTAGTTCGGCTGACCGGCGGCGGCTCCGGCGATCGGCACCACTTTCGTGATCTTGAACGTGGCAGTCGGGTTCTTCTCGACGGAGAAGAAATCATCGGATTTCATGTGGCCAATGAATTTGGCGTTGGAACCCGCGTCGGTCAGGTCGGTATTGACGATGCTCTTCATGTCGATGTCGAAGGTACCGCCCATCAGTTTGTTGCCGTCCAGCTGCAGGTCTCCCTTGGATAGCTTCACGGTTCCGGTGTGCTGTCCGGTCACTTTCCGGCCCGTCCAGGTCATGGTGCTCTTGGCCGGATCCACTTTCAGTACGGCCGGTTTAGCGGCGGTTTTCTTGCCGGGTACCCCGTCGGCAGCAACGGGCTGGAGGTTCACCAGGCAGGCCAAAGCCAGGGCACTCAGGGCAATTCGGATGGTTTTCATACGCAGGGTTTTGTTTTGGGTTAAAACGGTGAACGGGCAATTAAATTGAAATGTAAACACAATTAAACGGGAAATGCAAAACGAGGCACGTCACGCCGAAACAGTTTCCGCCAGCGTGGGGTAGTCGATGTAGCCTTGCGCCCCGCCGCCGTAGAAAGTGTTGGAATCGGGGTTGTTGAGGGGCGCGTTCCGCCGGAAACGCTCCGGCAGGTCGGGGTTGGCCAGGAAGAGTTGCCCGAAAGACACCAGGTCGGCCGTGCCTTGGCGGATAACTTTTTCCGCTTTGGTTTGGTCGTACCCGGCGTTGGTCATCAGCGTTCCGGAATACAAGGGACGGAAATGGTCCGTCACTACGTGGATGAACCGGGCATTGTCGGGTTGCGGCGCAAACGGCTCCATCAGGTGGAGGTAAGCCAGGCCAAGTTGGTCGAGCTCCTTCACGGCGTAATCGAAGATCAAGGCCGGGTTCGAGTCGCCCATGCTGCCCATGTGACCACTGGGCGAAAGCCGCACGCCTACCCGGTCAGCGCCCCACTCGCCAATGACGGCCCGGGTGACTTCCAACAGGAAACGGGCGCGGTTTTCGACGCTGCCGCCGTACTCGTCCGTCCGGTGGTTGGACACGTCCTGCAAGAACTGATCAATCAGGTACCCGTTGGCCCCGTGTACTTCCACTCCGTCAAAACCGGCTTCCTTGGCGTAGGCCGCTCCCCGGCGGAAGTCTTCCACGATGCCCGGTATTTCGCGGGTCTCCAGGGCGCGCGGAACCGGCATGGGCTTCGGACCTTCGTAGGTGTAACTCTCCCCGTCGGCCTTGATGGCGGAAGGCGCCACCGGCAACTCGCCACCGTGGAAAGAAGCGTGGGAAATCCGGCCTACGTGCCACAATTGCAGGAAAATCAATCCGCCCGCCTGGTGAACGGCATCCGTCACTTTTCGCCACCCTGCCACTTGTTCCGGACCGTGGATGCCCGGCGTGTGGACGTAGCCGATTCCCTGCGGACTCACTTGCGTGGCTTCGGTGATGATGAGTCCGGCACCCGCCCGCTGCTGGTAGTACAAGGGAGCCAGGTCACCGGAAACGTTGCCTTCCTTGGCCCGGCTACGGGTCATCGGGGCCATGACCACCCGGTTTTTAAGGGTCAGCGGACCCATCCGGTAGGGAGCCAACAGGTCAGTGGTTTCTTGCGTTGAATTTGCCATTGTTGTCGTTGTTTAGAGTTGTCGTTGTTTAGAAATGAATAATGGGATAATCGGGAATGCTTGCTTAAACAATCAAACTTAAATAATATTATGTAATTACATTAAATGTTGCTACATTAAATTTTTGTTAAGAAAACCGGACGTGGTTCACCTCATTCGGTCATCCGCGCAGTTTATCCAGCAAAGTACTTAACGAATCAGCTTCTTCATCCGTCAGGTTTTCGAACGTCTTTTCCCAATCCGCGTGCAAAACATCCAGCTTCGCCAACAGGTTCAATCCTTCGGGTGTGATGCAAACGTCGACGGCCCGGCGGTCGTTGGGGCAAACGTGGCGCTGCACCAGTTTCTTCACCAGCAACTTGTCCACCAGGCGGGAAGCATTTGACATCTTGTCCAGCATTCGCTCCGTGATGAGGTTAACGGTCGCCGGTTTGGGATGCTGTCCCCGCAGGATACGCAGCACGTTGTACTGCTCGCGGGTAATGCAGAACGGCTTTAACAAGCGCGTGTGCTGGGCTACCAACCAATTGTGGGTAAACATCAGGTTTACGAACACCTTCTGATAAGGATTCGTGAAACTTGTCTGTTGAATATCCTCCTCAATGGCCATGGCACCCCCGAATCAAACACCGCTGCAAATATATGTATATACATTTAATGTACAAACATTTTAACGTATTTTTTTTGCGGAAGTGTTTCAAGCCTTGCTGCCTGGATGAGTGAAGTGGGGGCACCCGGCACCATCCACCTTCAAGCCGCTTGCTGCCCTCAACTTACGTCGTTGCAAGGCAACGACGCTACGGATGGCTGTTTACCGGAACGGGATGATTTCCGGGGCGCCCACGGCCAGGTCGGTCAGGCGCAGGCTGGGAACGCCGGAAAACTGGGTGCGAAACGGCGCGCGGTTGTTGGGTACGTTGGGGTAATAGCCGAGCCGGAATTGAAAAGTGTTGAAGGCCAGGTTTTCGTTCCGCACCCGGATGCCCAAGCCGTAACCCTGGTAGAGCGTCGAGTTCCACAGCGGGTTGCCCTGGCGCGTGACCCAGCCCAGGTCGGCGTAAGCGAAGAAAGCCAGCCGGAAACCCAACAGGTTGCCAGGGGCGAAAAGGACCGTTTCCAGGTTCAACACCAGGCTTTTGGTTCCCCGCAGGGCGTCGTTGCTGATGCCCCGGAGGCCGTTGTTGTTGTTGATGTCGATGCCTTCGTTAAAGAAGCGATGAAATCCGTGCATATAGGTCACGTTGACGAATTGCCGGACCTGGAAGGGCTTCACGTTCATCAGGGGGCTGAAGTAGCGGGTGCGGAACCGGACGACTCCCTGCTCCCCGTTCCCGTTCCGGAGGTACGTTCCCAGGTCGGCACTGCCGTAGAAGTAGCCCATCCCGAGCAAATACTGCGCGTAGGCCAGCGAAACGCCGCCGTAGGCCCGGTTGCCCAGGAACTCGGTTTTTTCCAGTCCGCCCGTGAGGGTGACCAGGCTTCCGTAGGGCACGTCCTCCGTTCGGCCGAATCCGTAGATGTACACGTCGCGGAAGTAGTTGCGGCGCGAGAGTCCCACGGTCAGCAGGCCCGTGGTCCGGTCCTGGTACTGGTTGGAATCGGGTTTCACTTCGGGGCTTTGGGTGAATGCGTACCGGATCACGCGACCCGAAAGCACCAGGCGCGCGCTCTTCTGGAAATTCTCGCTGCCGGAGTAGAAGCGAAACGCCCGGCCGATCCAGAGATCGCCCAGTTTATAATCCAGGGGAATCAGTCTGGATGACTCGAGGCTATCGACCGGTTGAAGGACGGGAATCAACAGCTTGTTTCGACTCACCTCCATTCCCCCCGCGTACTTGATGGAGGGAGCCAGGAACGGCTTGCGCAGGCGAAGGGCGTAGCTGTCATTGTCCCACTCGTTGACGTACTCGGCTTCGGCGCTGATAAAGGTCCGGCCCAGGTAGGGAATCGTGTACCGGCTCCGGTGTCCCCAGCGCTGGCTGCGGTTGCGGTCGAACCGGAACCCGGTACGGAAGTCGTGGCCCAGGCCGAACAGGTTTTTGTCTTCCAGGCGCAGGTCACCGGAATTGAAGCTGCCCACGCTACCGTCGGCGGAGATGGACCAGACATCCTGCGTCACTACCAGCAGGTCGACGGTGTCCGGGTCGTCGCGGCGCGGCTGCACCAGGATGCGGGCGTCGAGCAGGTTGGGCGATACTGTGCGCAGGATTCGTTCGTTGTTGCTGATCACCTGGTAGTCGAATCGGTTGCCTTCCTCGAAAAGCAGGTAGTTGTTCCGGATGACGTGTCGGCGGGTGTTGAAGTGGAGGCGGTTGCCCGCGCGTTCGAACCAATTTTGCGGAAGGCGCAACGTATCGTTGACCTTCGGACCGAACACTGAAATTCGCTGGATCGAGATTTTCCCGATGGCCTTGCCGTCGTATTGTTGGTTGGGAGCGGTGGTCTTCACCACGACGGCCGGTTGCGCCCTGGCCGGTGGCTCGGGGATATTCGATGGGGGAGGCAACTCCCGGAAAAGCAAATCGTAGACGCCCCTCAGGAATTTGGTCTTCGAAAAAAAACGCTTCAGGTTCTGGTAGAACTGACGATCCTTGGGATGGAGCGCCTTCTGATCCCCTTTCAGGATGTCGTTTTGGGTAGCAATGTCCTTGGCCCGCATCCCGTTCGTCCGCGTCGTGTCAGTTTGCTGCGCCCACGCGGCGGGAGAGGTCAGGGAAAGCAACCCGATCAACCCTCCCACCAACCAACCGAGTAATTTTCCCTTTCCCAACCGCAGCGTTTATGACAAATGAATGAAAACCGAGAACGGCACCGCGCACCTTTGCACCCCAAGCTGGCTGATCGTCAGCCGATAATATACGCAAAAAATGGTTTTTTAACCGTCCGAACCGGGAGAATCATCGAACCATTCCCGCGTCGCCGCCAACTGGCTAGTGGATAGTCCGCCGTCAGTAATGGATAGCCCACCGCAAAAACGAGTTAACTATCAGTGCTTTGTTAGCGAACGCACCCGTCAAGTAGGGCCGGTTTAACCATCAGTCCGGATTCAGTACAAATTTGGTTCCCTTTTTAATGGCTCACCCCGATGGTCGATAGTCCATTGGCCATCCATTCAAATCCACTTTCGCATCAGGAGGTCGGTTTGGTCCTCATCGCCGAATGGAAACAGGTAGGCGCTGAACACCTCGAAGCCCCACTGCCGGTAGAACGCGATGGCCCGGGGATTGTGCTCCCACACGCCCAGCCAAACCACTCCGTAGCCCTCACTCCGGGCGGTATCCAGGCAACTTTGCATCAAGCGTTTGCCAATTCCCTGACCCTTCGCGCTTGCCAATACGTAGATCCGCTGGATTTCGACGGCGTGGTACCCTTCCAATTCCGCCGGCTGCTTGCCTTGCCGCAATTTGGCGTAGCCGACGGGTTCGGGTCCGGCCAGGGCCAGGAAAAAACGGGCGCGGGGATCGCGCACTTCCTCCCCCAGTTGCGCCTCACTGAAGGCCCTGCTCACGTAAGCGTCCATGTTTTCCGGCTTATTCTGCGAACCGAATGCTTCCGTGAATGTCTGCCGGCTCAGTTGAATCAGCGTTGACAGGTTGGCGGGAGTGACGGGTCGGACGGAGAAGTTGATGGGAGTCATGCTGGTCGGTCCCGCCACCCACGCCGGCAAGCGGGGGAGATGGGTTACGTATGCCGCTTCCTGTCCGCCAAATGAACGGGCCTTTCGTTTGGCAGGCTTGTCCGAAAGGGCAGGCGGGGCGACCCCAAAGGTAAGTCTCTTTTTTGATCCGTCGCCCGGCTCTGACTGGGTTCACCCAACCTTTCGGACACGGGTGCGTAGGTGCGACAACCAACTAAATCCCGGAAAGCGATGGCCAAGAGAACCCCCGCAAAGAAATACACCCGGCCCGAACTGCGCGACAAGATCAAGGAAGAACTGATGCAGTCGGACAAGGGAGGCAAAACCGGCCAATGGTCGGCCCGCAAGAGCCAGCTGCTGGTGCAGGAATACGAGCGCCAGGGTGGCGGTTACGCGGGAAAAAAGGACGAAGCGGCCCACTCGCTGGAGGAATGGACGAAACAGGAATGGCAAACCCAGCAGGGCGGCGCCAACGCCCGCGGGAGAAAGACCACCAAGCGGTACTTTCCCAAGCAAGCCTGGGAGATGCTCACCGAAGAGGAAAAACGCGAGGCGGAACAAACCAAGCAGAAAGGGTCGGGTCAGGGTGAACAATTCGTGGAATATACCCCAGCCATGAAAAAGGCGTTGAAGCGCGTCCAGGAAGCAGGCCGTCAACCGGATGGGGACGGCGAAACCCGGCAGGCGCTCTACCAAAGCGCCCAGCAACTGGGCATCGCCGGGCGCAGCCGGATGACCAAGGAAGAATTGCGCAAAGCGGTGGAAAAGGCGAAGCAGTAGCAGTCAGCCATTGGCTGTCAGCGATCAGCTTATTGGACAAGGGGCTGAAGATTAACAATGGTTCTGGGAAGGTTTCAGTGGAAAACCATTGACGGTCCCAATGATTCGACAACTTCTCCACTGGCTCCGACTTCCTTTTTTCCAGCCCGTTGCACATCGGCAACGCCTGCTTATTTCTCCCATTCACCTACCAAGCTTCCATCCGTCACCCCGTTGCCTGAATGCATCGAAACCGGACAAGTACCGTCCGATTTCGTACACCGCGTTGGGACCTGACCGGCCCGTATACCGCCTGGGAGCCTTTTGCTGAGATCGGCAAAGCGTTTGCGCGACGGTACGGCATACCTTTTTTCCGCGCTGCCAGTATGCTTCAACCGACGGTGGGTTTCCGGAGCGTGGAGGAAGCGCGGATGAATCCGGTGAAGTCATCGCGAACCCAATAAACCAATCCAGTCATGCTGCGCAACCATTTCAAAATCGCCTGGCGGAACCTGACCAGAAACAGGGTCTATTCGGTCATCAACATTTTTGGCCTGGCAACTGGTATGGCCGTTGCCATCCTCATCGGCTTGTGGCTGTACGACGAATTTTCCTACGATACCCATCACCAGAACTACGACCGCATCGCGCAGGTGATGCAAAACCAGACGTTTGATGGCGAAGTCCGCACGTGGGACAATCAAGCCATGCAACTCGGACCCGAACTTCGCGATTCGTACGGCAACCACTTTAAATACATCGTAATGGCGTCCGGGACCAATGACCACATTCTGTCAGCGGGCGAAAAGAGGCTAAACAAAAGTGGTGCGTACATGGAACCCCAAGTGCCCGACCTGTTGACGCTGAAGATGTTGAAAGGAACGCGGGCGGGCTTGAATGACCCCAGTTCCATTTTGCTCTCAGAGTCAGTTGCCCAATCATTTTTTGGGGATGCCGACCCGGTGGGTGCGTTGATGAAGATTGACAACAAACTGATTGTGAAAGTCACCGGGGTCTACGAAGACCTGCCCCGTAATTCATCTTTTGCTGATCTGACGTTCATTGCCCCCTGGGAACTGCTGATCAAAAGTGAGGAGTTCGACAAGAAGCTGACCTGGGGCAACAGTTGGTTCCAAACATTCGTCCAGGTGACCGATCAAGCCGACATCGGCAACGTTTCGGCAGCGATCAAATACGCTAAACTGAATCGCCTCAGAAAAGAAAAAACGGATGATGTTCGATCCAAGCCGGAACTCTTCCTGCATCCTATGAGTCGCTGGCATTTGTACGGCGAATTCAAAAACGGAGTCAACGTAGGTGGCCGGATACAGTACGTATGGATGTACGGGACCATTGGGGTATTCGTCCTGTTGCTGGCCTGCATCAATTTTATGAACCTGAGTACGGCCCGCTCCGAAAAAAGGGCCAAGGAAGTGGGTATTCGGAAAGTGGTCGGTTCAGCCCGTAGCCAACTGATCAGCCAATTCTTTACCGAGTCAATCGTAGTGGCCTTGCTGGCCTTTGCCCTGTCGTTGCTGTTGGTGCCGCTCGCGTTGCCCTTGTTCAACGAGACCGCCGACAAAAAGATGGAGATGCTGTGGGCCAATCCCTGGTTCTGGCTGACCGGCATCGGGTTCAGCCTGATAACGGGCTTGATCGCCGGCAGTTATCCAGCCCTTTACCTGTCGTCTTTTGTCCCCGTTAAAGTGTTGAAAGGCACCTTCCGGCTGGGTCGTTTGGCGGCACTTCCCCGTAAAGCCCTGGTTGTCGTGCAATTTACGGTTTCCATCACGCTCATCATCGGCACCGTCATCGTTTTCCGCCAAATTCAGTTCACCAAAAACCGGCCGGTTGGCTACAGCCGCAACGGCTTGTTGACCATTCCCATGCAAACCGAAGAGGTTCGCCAGGGATACGAGGCCTTGCGCAACGATTTGCTCGGAACGGGGGCAGTAGTGGAACTGTCCCAATCGGAAAGCCCGGTAACCAACGCCGGAATAACGAACGGTGGTTTTGAGTGGCGGGGTAAAGCGCCCGGTATGCAGGATGAACAGGTTACCGTTGGCGTCACGCACGAATTCGGCAAAACGGTGGATTGGAAAATCAAGGAAGGGCGCGACTTTTCGAGGGCGTTTGCCACCGACTCATCCGGTTTTATCCTCAATGAAGCCGCCGTGAAATACATGGGTTTCGACCAGCCGCTCGGGGAGCAGGTCAAGGCTTTTGGCCGAACCTACACGGTAATCGGGGTGGTCAAAAACATGGTAATGCAATCGCCCTACGAAGCAGTGGGTCCCATCATTTTCTACATCGATGCCTTCAAACGGACTAATTTCATCAACGTGAAGATCAACCCGCGGACCAGCGTCAGTGAGGCCTTGGCGACCATTGGAACGGTCTTCAAGCAGCACAACCCCACGACGCCCTTCGAGTTTAAGTTCGCCGATGACGCTTACGCGGCCAAGTTTCGCTCGGAGGAACAGGTTGGTCGGTTGGCCCGTTACTTTTCAGGGCTCGCCATTTTCATCAGTTGCCTGGGTTTGTTTGGTTTGGCCTCCTTCACGGCTGAGCAACGCACCAAGGAGATTGGGGTTCGCAAGGTGCTGGGCGCGACGGTCATCAACCTGGTAACGCTGCTCTCCGGGGATTTCCTGAAGCTGGTATTGGTTGCCCTCCTGATTGCTACGCCGTTGGCCTGGTATTTTCTTTCCGGTTGGCTCCAAGCGTATGCGTACCGCACTGACCTGGCGTGGTCGGTATTCGCCCTGTCCGGGCTGGGAGCGGTTGGCATCGCCCTGCTGACGGTGAGTTTCCAGAGCGTGAAGGCCGCGCGGATGAATCCGGTGAAATCGTTGCGAACGGAATAAGACCCGACCGGTGTCGGGTAGGCGCTGTGGACCAAGTAACGTTTGTCGAGTTGAAACCTGATCCCCCATACTGATGAAACGAACCCTTGTTGCGATGGTCGGGCTGTGCCTGTCGGCCGGGCTGCTGGCCCCGTTACCCGCAATGGCCCAGAAGAAATCCAGCGTAACCCCTGATCTGGCCATCCTTGCGCAAGGCAAGGCAGCCGCGGTGAACCGAACGGTAACCGCGCTGGCCGAAGGCCGCCGAAAAGGGGTCCGGTTGGACGGGCGACCCGGCGAGGGAATGGTTTGGCTACCGGACGTGCAATTGACCAATGGCGTGGTGGCGTTCGACGTCCGGGGCAAGGACCTCCTGCAGCAAAGCTTCGTGGGCGTGGCGTTTCACGGACTGGATGACCAGACCTACGAGGCGATCTATTTCCGACCTTTCAACTTCCGCAGTGAAGATGCCGTCCGACGGGTTCACGCCGTTCAATACGTCGCCCAGCCCGCTTATACCTGGCAGAAACTGCGGGCTGAATTTCCCGGCAAATACGAAGCGGCCGTTGCCCCGGCTCCCGACCCGAACGACTGGTTTCACGTACGGGTGGAAATAGCGGCTCCGACGGTGCGCGTCTTCGTGAATCAAATCGCATCTCCCGTACTAATCGTCGAACCACTTGGTCAACCGGCCGGCGGCCGGCTGGGACTTTGGGTGGGGAACAACTCCGGGGGCGACTTTGCCAATCTGACCATCACGACTGTTCAGTAAAAAGTGATCATACCATCCTCCCGGGCAGTCTTGCCATCGGACAACCGGGAGAAAGTTTTGGGAGGTTGACGTCCAATGGTGGACAAATTTGCATTCGGAATGCAAATTTGTCCACTACGGCCGTATCTTCAAAGGATAACCGCTAAACACTTGCGTTGACGGCATCGCGGGGATCTAGAAAGGTTTTGTGCGAAAATCGTCGCCGAATTTTCTCCAACACCTCCCCGATGATTTTGGGTGGAAGACTTCGTTGTAGAACCTGCCGCGGCAATTGGTCAACGCCACGATGGCAATGTCGTCGACCGGGTCAACGAAGGCAGTGGAAAGCGAGGACGGAGGTATTTCCCAAGGACAAAGCACGCTCCGGTTGCAGTAGTCGGCGGCCACGCGTATTTTTTGGGTCTCCAGGCGTAACTTGCCCCTCACCAACCCATCCGTCGTCAACCTACCCATCTTCCATGCAACTCCTCACGCCTGCCCATTGGCAAGCCTACCAATTGATCGATTCGGGCGGTTTCGAGAAACTGGAGCAGTTCGGCGACTACGTGCTGTCCCGCCCCGAGCCCCAGGCCGTGTGGGATAAGTCGCTGCCGGCAGGGGAGTGGGAACGGCGGGCGCACGCCTTTTTTCGCAAGGAGAAAAACAACCCCGAAAAGGGACAGTGGGAGCCCAAACCAGGGATGCCCGAACACTGGCGCTTGCCCTACCGCCACGCCGGGCTGGACTTGACGTTCAGCCTCTCGCTTTCGTCCTTCAAGCACGTGGGCCTCTTTCCCGAGCAGGCCGCCAACTGGGACTACATCTACGAGAAACTAAGGGCTATCCAAGCCCACGTGGCCCAGCCCCGGGTACTGAACCTGTTTGCCTACACGGGCGGGGCCTCGCTGGCGGCCAAACAGGCCGGGGCCGACGTCTCGCACGTGGATTCGATGCGGCAGGTGGTAAGCTGGGCGCGCGAAAATATGGAAGCCAGCCGCCTCGACCACATCCGCTGGGTGGTGGAAGACGCGCTCAAGTTCGTGAAGCGGGAAGCCAGGCGGGGCAACGTCTACCAGGGCATCATCCTCGATCCGCCCGCCTACGGACGCGGTCCCGACGGTGAAAAGTGGGTGCTGGAGGAGCACATCAATGAACTGCTCAAGCTGAGCAGTCAACTGCTCGACCAACGGCACCACTTCTTTCTCCTCAATTTGTACTCGCTGGGCTTCTCGGCCCTGATCGTGCAGAACCTGATCGACTGCTGCTTCGGCCGGGTGCAGCACCCCGAATACGGCGAGTTGTATCTGGAAGACGGCTTCCGGAAAAAGCTGCCGCTGGGCGTGTTCTACCGGTTTGCCAGTGAGTAACGGTCAGTGTTCAGCCGTCATTTATGGAACAATAATCGGGAAGTGAGAAGAGGATAAGTGTCTGAATATGAACAATTAATGCTATTTTGTTGGTGCATTTCCGTCTTACGAATTGACGGCTGATCGCTGATGGATACTTCCTGGCAAAGGAATACGACAAGTTCATCAAGGAAAACTTGTCGGCGCTTATCGTTCCGCTGACCCGCCAGACGCGGCAAATCGAAGCGGTCGCGTGCGAGGTGCTGCCCGACAAACCGGAACCCCCGTTGGAGGGGGTGGCCCCGCCGACTTCGGGCAGCGGATTACCACGAAAGAGGAGCAATGGGGCCGTGACTGATTACCCCATCATAAAGACGGGAAGGGTGATTTCAAAATTACGCGGCCTTGTTAAAGGCCTCCGGGATGAGATGAGTCAGCTTACTTTTGAAAGCGACCCTGAGTTTGAGCAGCTGTCGTGCTCGTTATGCTGACCAACGTTGCCCGGAACGATTCATTCGATGTTGGATCAGTGTGCGGTGAACCGCCTCGATGACCCTCGAATCAATGCAAAAACTCGCCTATAGCCACGGTTTTATTCCACAAGTCGCCGGTTTCACGGTGTGGTCGAGGTAGCTGTTCATCGACTGGCTCATTATGCTTCGCATGGCTTCGTCGTTAAGCGTCTGGCTCTGCTGCTGCAAAGCGCCGCATTGGACTTGCTCGGGTCAATCATACCCTTCATAATGGCGTACACGCTGGTCACCTCGCCCTGTGCCGGTGAAAGGTTTGCCAATTAGGCTACCCATCATGGCCAGCGGGCTGCGCTGGGTGCTGGGGCCCTGGCTGTCGTAGGCCAGCTGCAGGCCGCCCCCGTTCACCTCCATGGCGACGCGGTCGTAGGTAACTTGCAGATTCCGGGTGTTGCCGGCGGCCTGCACGGCAAATGTGCTGTCCATAGTCAGGTCCTAACTCATCTTCGCGCCCTGGGACTCCATGTTCTGCTTGGTATTTTTTAATGCGTGAAAATTGTATCTCAGTCATTTTGCTCCAATGCCATACCACTGGCGAAACTGAATACACGCAACTTCTTAAATGATTCGCTGTTTCCGCCTCATGTCCAATGACTTGGTGGGCAGCGCGTTTGGTTGAAACACGTTGTCTTCAAACCGACTCGGAACGTCATCTGCTCGGTAACTGCTCGATGCCGATGATGTTGCCGTCCGGGTCTTTAAACCACGAAACCTTGAAGCCGGTTTGGTCGCTATACACGCCGTTCTCTGTCTTCAGGTCGGGCATGTCGTATTCCTCGAAGGAAACGCTCCGACTTCGGAGGTCGGACATTACCTCATCGAGGTTCTCGACGAGGAAGGTTGCAACCGAGTATTCGGCGGTGGAGTGCTGCCGCTCGTAGAGATTAAGCATTGTTCCCCCACCAGCTTGATAATACACTCCGCGCCTCTCGTCCGATATTGCCGCCTTCAAGCCAAGTGTTTCCTCGTAGAAACGTCGGGCGCGTTGGAGGTCAGTCGTGGGAACGGTTGCACAGACGAGCGCATTCGTGAGCAGAGTCGAAGCCTTCTCTCGTTGGGCTTCCTCATTGGCTTCGCTGTTTTCAGTTGTCATATCGTTCTCATTCGCTCAAATGGATGCTTTTACAAAAGTGGTTTCTCTATCGGCGCATCCGGCTCAACCGATAGCCGCCCAACGACCGAATTGACGCGGGTGAAACCGCCAACACGTAACATCAGGTTTAACGGACGACGTTTTTAAGAAAGTTGCTGTTTCGCCTCGCGTCCAATGACTTGTTGGGCGGCGCGTTTGACGTGGCGAGCCGCCTCCTAATTTACTAAATATGCCAGTCCGCCGCGCGCTTTTGCATTTCTTCGGGCAATAGGTATTCGAGGTGCGTGGCGAAGAACCACGAATGCCCGAACGGGTCTTCCAGCACCGCCATAAAGTCGCCGTGAAACTGCTCCTCGGGCGGTCTTATCACTTTAGCTCCTGAGGTCTCGGCTTGCTGCACCAGAGCATCTACGTCGTTCACATAAATGATACTATTCACGAGCGTTCCGTCGACCGACTGCGGACTGAAAAAGTCCATCTCTAAAATCTCGTCGCGTATCATTATCGATGGCGGAAGGCCTGAATATTCAACTGATCAGCAAGCTTACCCGCCGGAGTATGAAAAACTTGAAAGATTTGCAAAAATTCGTAGTCCTCCGCGTGAGGGACCTTCCTACACCACGTTTACCTCGGCTTGCAAGGCAATGCCAAACTTGCCGGCCACCGAAGCCTGCACCCGTTCCGACAGCCGCTGGATCTCCGCCCCGGTTGCCTCACCGTAATTGACCAGCACCAACGCCTGTTGCGCGTGTACGCCTGCGTTGCCTACCCGCTTGCCCTTCCAGCCGCACTGTTCGATGAGCCAGCCCGCCGGAACTTTCACCTGGCCCGCCGGCGCGGGGTAGTGGGGAACGGTGGGATGCTGGCTCCTCAACCGGTCGAACGCAGCCTCGTCCATCTCCGGGTTTTTGAAGAAGCTCCCGGCGTTGCCGATCTGGTGCGGGTCGGGGAGCTTGCTGGTGCGGATGCGGCAGACCGCCTCGCTGATGGCGCGGATGGAAAGGTTCGCGCCCATCTCGCGCAACGTGTCCGCGATGGCCCCGTAGGAAGTGTGGAAAACGGGCTGCTTGTCCAGCCGCAGCGTCACGCTGGTGATGATGTACTGGCCCTTGAGGTCGTGCTTGAACACGCTTTCGCGGTAGCCGAAACGGCAGTCCGCGTGGCCGAACGGGCGGAGCGAGCCGTCGGAAATTCGTACCGCCTCCAGTTCCTCGAACACGTCCTTGATCTCCACGCCGTAGGCCCCGATGTTCTGCATCGGCGCCGCACCCACCGTACCCCAGATCAGCGAAAGGTTTTCGATGCCCGCGTAGTCGTGGTCGAGGCAGTGTACCACCAAGTCGTGCCAATTCACGCCCGCCCCGGCCCTCACCCACGCGTGCGCGTCGTCTTCCCGAACCGTCTGAATGCCCGGCAAGTTGATTTTCAATACCAGGCCGTCGAAGTCGCGGGTGAAGAGGAGGTTGCTGCCCCCGCCCAGCACGAGCTTGTCCATCGGCCCGTAGACGGGGGAAGTGAGCAACGCCCGCAAGTCTTCCAAGCGGGTGATCTCGGCGAAATGGCGGGCGTTGGCTTCAATACCAAACGTGTTGAAGCGCCGAAGCGAAACGTTGTCAGTTATCAATGATCCGTTATCAATTAAGCCCGACTTGCGCATTTCGTGAAAAACATCAATATAGCCGAGAAAACAAAGTGGATATTCAGGATATATCAGCCCGTTGCTCCTGAAACGGGGTATTAAAAAACATAAAAATACTTCTATTTCGGCTAAAAAGACGCTTTTTTCTCATTATACTCGTATCGGGCTGACCTACGATAGATTGAATGATTTTGTTGGTTCTCGCGCGGGAGTGACAATAGTAAGTTTTCACAGTAACAACGCCGACTGAAATCAGTGAGCGGATGGATACGCAGACCGACTAAACCCGGCATTACATGTTCCGTCGGTACTGGCCACCCACTTCGTAGAGGGCGTGGGTAAGTTGGCCGAGCGTGCAGACTTTGCTGGCTTCCAGCAGCGATTCGAACACGTTGCCGTTGGTAACGCAAACGCGTTGCAGCTCTTTCAGGGCCGGTGGCGCAACGGTGGCATGCCGTCGTTGAAAGGCATCCCGACTGGCGATGGCGTAGTCCTTCTCTTCCTTCGTGGCGCGGATCACTTCCCCGGGAATGATCGTGGGCGAGCCCTTCGGGTCCAGGAAGCGGTTCACGCCGATGATGGGAAGCTGGCCGTTGTGCTTGCGCGTTTCGTACTGCAGGGATTCCTCCTGAATCTTGCTGCGCTGGTACATCCGTTCCATGGCGCCCAGCACGCCGCCGCGCTCCGAAAGGGACTTGAATTCCGCCAACACCGCTTCCTCCACCAGGTCCGTCAATTCCTCAATGAGAAATGAGCCTTGCAACGGGTTTTCGTTCCGGGCCAGCCCCAGCTCCTGGTTGATGATCAACTGGATGGCCATTGCCCGGCGCACGCTTTCTTCGGTGGGTGTGGTGATGGCCTCGTCGTAGGCGTTGGTGTGCAGGGAGTTGCAGTTGTCGTAGATGGCGTACAGCGCCTGCAGGGTGGTGCGAATGTCGTTGAAGGCAATTTCCTGCGCGTGGAGGCTGCGGCCCGACGTCTGGATGTGGTACTTGAGCTTCTGGGAGCGCTCGTTGCCCCCGTACTTGTATTTCATCGCCTTCGCCCAGATGCGCCGCGCCACCCGGCCCATGACCGCGTATTCGGGATCCATGCCGTTGGAAAAGAAGAAGGACAGGTTCGGCGCGAAGTCGTCGATGGCCATTCCCCGCGAGAGGTAGTACTCCACGAAGGTGAAGCCGTTGGAGAGCGTAAAGGCCAGTTGCGAGATCGGATTGGCCCCCGCCTCGGCAATGTGGTAGCCGGAGATGGAAACGGAATAGAAATTCCGGACTTGGTGGTCGATGAAGTACTGCTGGATGTCGCCCATCATCCGCAGCGCAAACTCAGTGGAGAAGATGCAGGTGTTCTGCGCCTGGTCTTCCTTGAGGATGTCGGCCTGCACCGTGCCGCGCACCGCCGACAGCGCCCCGGCCTTGATCCGTTCGTACACCTCTTTCGGCAATACCTGATCGCCGGTCACGCCCAGCAGCATCAGACCCAGGCCGTCGTTGGTGTCGGGCAGCGGACCCTGGTAGGTAGGGTTGTTCGGGTCGGGAAGTGGGTTGGGGGGGCGGACGCCGTTGCCAAGCAGTTCTTTTATTTTCGCGGCCACCGCTTCGCGCTTTCCTTCCTGCCGGATGTACAATTCGCACTGCTGGTCCACGGCGGCGTTGAGAAAGAAGCCCAGCAGCATCGGGGCGGGGCCGTTGATGGTCATCGACACCGACGTGGACGGGTCGCAGAGGTTAAAGCCGGAGTAGAGTTTCTTGGCGTCGTCGAGGTTGGCGACGCTCACCCCGGAGTTGCCCACTTTCCCGTAGATGTCGGGCCGCCCGTCGGGGTCTTCGCCGTAGAGGGTCACCGAATCGAAAGCCGTGGAAAGCCGCTTGGCGGGCATCCCTTTGCTCACGTAGTGAAAACGGTGGTTGGTGCGTTCGGGACCGCCTTCACCGGCAAACATCCGGGCGGGATCTTCGCCCGCGCGCTTGAGCGGGAACACGCCGGCGGCGTAGGGAAATTCGCCCGGTACGTTTTCGGTCAGCAGCCATTTCAGCACGTCGCCCCGGTCCTCGTACCTGGGCAGGGCCACCTTGGGCAGTTTCAGCCCGGACAAGGTTTCGGTGGATAAATCCAGTTCGATGACCTTATCCCGAACCCGGTACTGGTACGTTGAGGCCCGGTAGCGTTGCTGGGTGGCTTCCCAGCCGTCCAGCAATTGCTTGCATTCGTAATGAAGTTTTTTTTCGAGCGATTGATGCAGGTTTCGCAGCGCCTCAACCAGGGGAGAGGCGGGTTCCAGCAAACCGATGGTGCCTTTCAACTGGTACAGTTGGCGGGCGATGCCCGTCTGTTCCCGCACGAACCGGTCGTAGGCCCCGCTGCTCTCCGCAATTTCGGCCAGGTAGCGCACGCGGTCGGGCGGAATGATGTACGACGGAGGAGGGGACTGCGCAATGGCGTAATCAAGTGCTTGAGCGGAGGGGTCACCCTGGGCCGCGGTCCATTGTCCGTCGTTCATTTTCTCCGCAATCTGTCCCATCACCATCCTGAACAGGTGGTTGGTGCCGGGGTCGTTGAACTGGGAGGCGATGGTACCGTAGATGGGCAGGTCCTCGTCGGCCGTCTCCCAAAGTTGGTGATTGCGCCGGTACTGTTTCCGTACGTCGCGCAGGGCGTCCAGCGAGCCGCGCTTGTCGAACTTATTGATGACGATGAGGTCGGCGAAATCGAGCATGTCGATCTTTTCCAACTGCGTAGCCGCGCCGTATTCGGAGGTCATCACGTAGAGCGACACGTCGGAATGATCCGTAATTTCGGTGTCCGACTGTCCGATGCCGGAGGTTTCCACGACGACCAGGTCGTAGCCGGCCGCCTTGCAGATGTCGATGGATTCCCGCACGTACTGGCTGAGCGCCAGGTTGGACTGCCGCGTGGCCAGCGAGCGCATGTACACGCGCGGGTGGTGAATGCTGTTCATCCGGATCCGGTCACCCAGCAGGGCCCCGCCCGTCTTGCGTTTGGAAGGGTCGACGGAAATGATGGCGATGGTTTTTCCCGCCTCGCCGTCCGGCCGGTCGGGAAAAGCCAGCAGGTAACGCCGCACCAGTTCGTCCACCAACGACGACTTTCCCGAGCCGCCCGTGCCGGTGATGCCCAGCACGGGGATGACCCCTCCCCCCGACCCCCGCGCGACAAGCGGGGCGAAAGAGGATTTGGCTTGGCGGAATTCGTTGGGGAAGTTCTCGGCCAGGGAAATCAACTGACCGATGGCGCGCGGGTCTTTCCGGGACAAGGCGCTGAGTTCACCGTTGAGCGGGGGCGTTTTGGTGGGAAAGTCGCACTGTTGGAGCAGGTCGTTGATCATGCCCTGCAAGCCCATCGCCCGGCCGTCGTCGGGAGAATAGAGGCGGGCAATGCCGTAGGCGCGCAATTCGGCGATCTCGGCGGGAAGAATGGTGCCGCCGCCGCCGCCGAAAATGCGGATGTTGGCCCCGCGCTCCTTCAGCAGGTCGTAAGTGTACTTGAAAAATTCCACGTGCCCGCCCTGGTAACTGGTGATGGCGATGCCCTGTACGTCTTCCTGGATGGCGCACGCCACAATTTCGGCCACGGAGCGGTTGTGGCCCAAGTGAATGACTTCGGCCCCCGAAGCCTGGAGGATGCGGCGCATCAGGTTGATGGCCGCGTCGTGCCCGTCGAACAGCGAGGCCGCGGTGACGAGGCGGATGGGATACTTGGATTTATAGGGGACAGCGGTAACCATGGTCAACGATGGTTTTTGGAGGGTTCTAATGGAAAAGGGTCGCAGTCCGTTCGGAGTAGGATTGTGGAAAACGCCGTTTTCGATTGACCGACCGATACCGGGGAAAGGTAACCCTGATTTGAAATCCGTGCAAAAAAAACCCTGCGGTTAATGCATTGGCGTCAAAAAAGACCCCTCCTGACGAGGGACCCTTGATCGGCCTCAAAAAATAAATTGCGTGGAAAGAAATTTCGACTGGTGCTCGTTCACGATGGCATTAAGGATATCCTTGTTCTCCTCCGTCTGCTTGGCTGCCACCAGCGTGCGGATGGAAAACGCCCGCAACGCGTCGGAAACCGAAAGCGTCCCTTCCGCTGAATCCTTGCGGCCCGTGAAGGGCAGGGTGTCCGGGCCGCGTTGGCACTGGCTGTTGATGTTGACGCGGCATACCTGGTTCACCAGCGGATCGATCAGGCGGGCCAGCCGACTCGGGTCCCTGCCGAAAACGCTCACTTGCTGGCCGTGATCCGAATCGATCAGGTACGCCACCGGCGTTTCAATGTCTTCGAAGGGAATGACGGGTATCACGGGACCGAACTGCTCCTCGCGATAGAGCTTCATTCGGTCATTGACCGGGTACACCACTGCCGGATAAACGAACGTATGGTGAATCGTGCCGCCGCCTTCGTTGAGGATGGCCGCCCCGTTGGCCAGGGCATCGTCGAGGCAACTCTTCAGATAAGCGGGTTTGTTGGGTTCGGGCAGCGGCGTGATGAAAACTCCTTTCTCCCAGGGCATTCCGAACTTGAGTTCGTTCACCGCTTCCGTAAAGCGCTTCAAAAACGCATCGGCAATGGTCCGGTGCACGAATATCATCTTGATGGCGGTGCAGCGTTGCCCGTTGAACGACAGCGTACCCAGCAGGCATTCCCTCACGGCCAGTTCCACGTCGGCATCGTCGAGCAAGATGGCGAGATTCTTGGCATCCAAGCCCAGGATGGCCCGGAGGCGGTTTACCTTGGGATGTTGTTTCTTCAGCTGATCCGCTACCTTGCTCGAACCGATCAGGGCCAACGCATTGATCTTGCCGGAGGCCATCAGCGCGGGCACCACGGTGTTGCCGCGTCCGTAGAGCGTGTTGACCACGCCCCTGGGAAAGGCACTACGGAAGGCTTCGAGCAGTGGATAAAAAAGCAACGTGCCGTGCTTGGGCGGCTTGAACAGCACCGTATTGCCCATGATCAGGGCCGGAATGAGGGTGGTGAACGTCTCATTGAGCGGGTAGTTGAACGGTCCCATGCACAGCACCACCCCCAGGGGTGCCCGACGGATCTGGGCGATGATGCCCTGCTCAATCTTGAAACGCGACCCGTCGCGGTCCAGGTCTTTGAGCGCGTCGACGGTGGCGTAGATGTATTCGACCGTGCGGTCAAATTCCTTTTCCGAATCCGCGTAGGTTTTGCCGATCTCCCACATCAACAACTTCACCACTTCCGGCTTGCGGGCGATCATCCGGGCGGTAAAGTCTTCCACGCAACGGATGCGTCCGCGTACCGACATCGTCGGCCACTCCCCGCGGCCGTTGTCGTAGGCGTCCAAGGCGGCCCGCAGGGCTTCCGTGGCTGCTGACTCGCCCGCGAGCGGGTAGCTACCAATCTCCACCGGGGTAATTCCCTCGTCGGTGCGCACGCAAACGGGCGACAAGACCGTGTGGCGCGCACCCTCCCACTGACGGAGTTCGCCGTCTACCAGGTATTCTTTCTGGTGAATCGGCGCTTCCAGCCGGAATTCCGCCGGAATATCCCCTTGTTCGGGGAAAATATTCGCAATTCGTTCGAGTAGGATCACAACAATACAATACTGTTTTCGAGCTGTTTTGTTTGACGGGCTGGCACTGGAAAAGGCAGCGCAGATTTAAAATCCGGGCAAAGAAAGCACGTGATTCGGCGACCGGTTGGTTTTACCCCTCACCGGGGCTTCGAACCCGTTCAGGGGGACGTACGAAGAACGCGGCGAGGCGATGGCCTTTTGGCCGGAGAGACGCCGTGCTCCCCCGGAACCAAATCGCGGGCAAATGGCCCTACAACAGTTTCTTTACAATGTCGTCCACGCTGATGTTTTCGGCTTCGGCCTTGAAATTCCGCACCACCCGGTGCCGCAGAACGGGAAGTGCCACCGCCCGAACGTCTTCCACGTCGGGCGAATACTTGCCGTTGAGCAGGGCATTGCACTTGGCACCGAGCACCAGGTACTGCGAGGCCCGCGGCCCGGCCCCCCACTCGAGGTACTGGTTGGCCTGCGCCGCCGCCATGGCCGTGTTCGGACGCGTCTGGTGCACCAGCTTCACGGCGTACTCCACCACGTTGTCCGCCACGGGCACCTTCCGGACCAACGACTGAAAATACACGATTTCTTCGCCGTCCAGTATTTTGTCCACTTGGGGTTTGAATTGGGAAGTGGTGCTTTTGACGATGGCCACCTCCGCCTGGTAAGCCGGGTAATCGAGTTGGATGTTGAACATAAAGCGGTCCAACTGGGCTTCGGGCAGGGGATACGTACCTTCCTGCTCGATGGGATTCTGGGTAGCCAGCACGAAGAATGGACGCCCCAGGGAGTACTTCTGCCCTGAGATGGTAACGGCGTATTCCTGCATGGCTTCCAGCAGGGCCGACTGCGTTTTGGGGGGGGTCCGGTTGATCTCGTCCGCCAGGATAATGTTGGCAAACACCGGTCCTTTGATGAACTTGAAGTTGCGGTTTTGATCCAGGGTTTCCGAGCCCAGGATGTCGGAAGTCGTAAGGTCAGGCGTAAACTGTATTCGGTTGAACTGCAGGTCCAGTGCCGAAGCGATCGTCTGGATAAGCAGGGTTTTGGCCAGACCCGGCACGCCCACCAACTGGCAGTGCCCCTGGCAGAAGACGGCCGTCAGCAGCAGCCGGATTACTTCATCCTGCCCGATGATGACCTTGGAAATCTCCGCACTGAGTTTTTGATAGGATTGTTGGAGGGCGTTCGCCGCTTCTACGTCTGATTGATAATTCACCAGTTGAGTTGAATTTATGGGTTTAAAGTCGGTAATCCCCCCGCGTGGTCAGTGGGGAGTCTACTGGGTTTTGAGCACGTTGCAATCGCTGTATTCGCCGTCCACGTCGATGTATACTTCGCTTTTGGTTTTGTCGAACCACTCGTCGAGCAGCCTGGCCTTTTTCTGGTTAAGGGTGACGGCGTAGATCTTCTGGTAATCGTCCCGGAGGCTGGCGTAGTGGGGTGGAACCTTGGTTTTGTAGTACAAGATGCGCATCGCACTCTTTTCATCGGCGGTCCGGTAGGAAATGGGCTTGGCAATGCTGCCCACGGTCATCGTGTCGATGATGAAGAACAGGGCGTTGTCCATGCTGGCGTCCAGCGCCAGTTTAGTTCCGCCGTCTTCGGCCGGAATCAAACCTCCGTTGGCGGCGGAGGGCTTGTCTTCGGAGTATTCTTTGGCGGCTTTCTCGAAGGTGAGGCTATCCAGCAGAACCAGGTTCCGGAGGCTATCCAGAAAATTGGTTACCCCCGACAAATCCAGTTCGTTGTAGTTGGGGCGCAGCAAAATGTGGCGGGCGTTGTATTCCGAACCCCGCTTTTCGATCAGCTGGATCAGGTGAAAGCCATAGTCGGATTCGACCACCTCGGACAAATCGCCGGGCTTGAGTTTCATCGCGGCCGCTTCGAAGTCGGCTACCATCAGGCCGCGTTTGGTCCAACCCAGGTTGCCGCCGTTCTTGGCGCTGCCGGGATCTTCGGAATTGTTTTTGGCCAGTTCGGCAAAATCCTCTCCCTTCTGAATGCGTTGCCGGATTTCGTTGAGCCGCGCCCTCACCGCGGCCTTCTGCTCCTTGCTCACCTGGGCAACCTTTACGATCTGTCCGATTTCCACCTCCGTAGCCAGGTAAGGGATGCTGTCCTTGGGAATTTCGCCGAAGAACCGCTTTACTTCGCGCGGGGTGATCTTGACGTTTTTCGTAATGGTTTCCTGCATATTCTGCGCCACCATCTGTTCCTTGACGCTCTTTCGCAGCTCGGTTTTCAATTGGTCGGGCGTCTTGCCGTAAGCTTTGATGAGTTCCTCTTCCCCGCCGAATTGTTGGAGCATGTACTGCATCCGACGTTCAAGCTGGCTGTCCACCAGTTTTTCCTCCACCACCACGGAGTCAATCTCGGCTTTGGCGAGCAGCAGTTTATTGATGAGCAGGCTTTCCAGGACCTGACACCGGGTGATGCCCGGCTGCCCGTTGGCCTGCATGCTCAGGTAGTTGGCCTCCAGTTCCGACTTGAGCACGATGTAATTATCCACCTTGGCCACGATCTTGTCGATGTTTATTCCCCCTCCCTGCGCCCGGACGGGCGAGGAAAACAGGCACCAACCCGCCGCTGCCAACCCGAAGGTCAAGCACCGGCCGTATTTTCGGAAACGATTTTTCATGCGAAAATGAATGGTTATTTCTGCTTGCCCTGGTTCAAGCGCCGGGACCGCCTCCCGCCACGCTTGAACCAGGGCGGATGACTTACGACTAGTATATCTGAAATTCCCGGTTGGTTTTGGCCCGCTCGTACACGTTCTTTTCCAATTCTTTCACCAGTTGAACCTTGCGCTGGTTGAGAACCATGCTCCGGATCTGATCTTCGGCAAAATCCAGGGGAGCCGTCTGGCCGGCCGTCCTGGCTTGCCGGATGCGCAACAGGTAGGTGAAATCCGGGTCGGTAGTTTCCACCCGGGTAGTCTGCCTGACGAACTGTGACTTGTCGGAAAGGTCCATCCAGGGCGTGCCGCTCACCAGCTTTTCAAAGTCGACCCAGGTAGAATCGTCCAGGTGATATTGCTCGGCAAACCGGGCGCAGAGGAGAGCCAGTTCTTTCTTGCTTTTGCCGTCGGCGGCGTTGAACAGGATTTTCGCGCGACCTAGCTGGGCATTCGTTTTCGCCATTTTCACGAAAAACGCTTGGACAATGGTCTGCTTGAGGACGAAGGTAGTGATATTATCCCGATAATACTGCTCCAGAACGGGCTTTGGCAAGAGGGTGTCGAGCTTTTCCCGCAGGTACTGCCTTTCAAATTCGTACAAGGTAAGACTGTATCGGTAGTCCTCCACCTTTTTTTCGATTTCCGATTCGTCCAATTGCGCCTTGTTCCGGGCTTCATTGAGCATCAGCTCCTTCTTCACCCAAGCTTCGGTATACCGCCGACTCAGGTCTGCACTGTCGGTTTTGGACACGTTGGCGGGCAGGAGACCTGCCAGGTCACGCGGGTACAGGATTTTAGTTCCTACCCGGGCCACCACCCTCTCGCTCCCTTCGCCGGGCGACTGATCCGCGGGACCTTTTCCGCAGGCACCCAGCAAAAGGGAAGCAACCACGCAAACGTTGAATCTCAAAGGATAACGGGTTTAGAGGTTGAACGAGCCCCCAACGGGGGCGCGACGGGCGGGGTGAAAAGTACCCCCGACACTCACTTGCCAACGATTTTCTTCACTTCCTCCTCGTTGACAACCACCGGGTGTTGTTTCTTCAATTCGTCCACCCACTGCTTTTCCAGAAAATTCTGGTAATCGGCTACCACCAGGCCGCGGGCTTCCTCAAACGTTTTGCGGCGCGGTTCCTCCACTTTCGTCACTTCCACGTAAGCCACCCGCCCGTCGCGCGAAGAAGTCTGCGAACCCACTTGCCAGGGAATGGCATCCACAAAAGGGTTTTCCCCTTTCTGGAAAATGCCCTCCGTGATTTGCAGGCTCAGCGGCGCGTTGGCATTCAATTGATTTTCCACCGCCTTTTTCGACTTCGAATACAACTGGAAGGTCACGCGACTGTTCTTGCGTTGGTCGGTGCGGGAGACGGGCTTGATGCGGCCGAAATCCTTGACGATGATGCGCGTGAGGGAAATGCCCTGGTTAGTCAAGAAGTCCGCGGCGGCTCTGGCCCGTCCTCCCGCCAGGGCGTCCTTCTCCCGGGGGTCGGCGTGACCACCCACCTCCACGTGCAGGTCTTCGTCGCGGCTCAGGGTACGGAGCAGTGGGGCCAGCGAAGCCGAATCCGCTCCGGTCAGTGCCGTCTGGTTCTTGTCAAAATGGAGCGCCGCTATCTTCGGTTCCCGAACCGGTTGCATGGGTTGGGCCAGTAGTTCCTTGGCTTCGTTGAGTACGTTCTGGCTGGCAGCATCGTAAATCACCGCGGCGGCCCGGCGGCCCCACTGGTAGGCATCCTGGTTTTTTTCGAAGTACGCCCGGGCACCCAGCGTATCGGTGATGGCCTTGCTCCACACCTTGGTATCCATCATTTGAAAGAGCAGGATCCCGTCGCGGTATTCTTTGACCAACGCCTGGTAGTCGGGATACTTTTCTTCCAGGTGGCTTTCTTCATAAGCAATCAGTTGCTGGTCGGCGTATTCTTTGTAAAGGAGTTGCAGGTAAAAGCCGGGGGAAAGCTTGCCTTTATCCTGCTGGTTGGCCTTCGCGTAGTCGAAAAACGGCCGAACGGCAAAGGGCGTTTGGTTGATGGTGAAAAGGGTCTGGCTCAACAGCTTGTCGGCCGGATCGAACGTCCAGGTTCCCCGGGCGAGGCTGGAGTCGGCCTTGGTCATCGCCGCGGCCACGACGGGCGCATTTTCCGAAAATTTGTTTTCCCGGCGGAGCCGTCCGATGAGCGCGGACCGGTTCAGGTCGGAGCGGGAATCCTTCGAGACTTTTTGCCGCAGCGTGGGTTCGAGTTCCTCCAGGGATTCCAGGGGTATCTTTTCCAGCAGCTTGATCAGGTGCCAGCCGTAGGGTGTTTGCACGGGGCGGGTATAATCGCCGGGTTTCTGGAGGGCGAACGCCGCCTCTTCGAAAGACGAAATCATGTTGCCGGTTCCGAAAACGGGGAGTTCCCCTTCTTTGCTTTTGGAGCCGTTGTCGTCGGAAAACTGCTGGCAAAGCGCTCCCCACTGGCCGCCTTGGCGGAGGCGCTCGTGGATCTCGTTGATTTTTTTCCGCGCCGCCTCCGCATCTTCCTGGGGGGCGTCCGGGTTAATGCGAACCATGATGTGGGCGGCCCTTACCTTTCCCTGCGACGGACGGCGGTCGTTCACCTTCACGAGGTGATAACCGAAGCGGGTGCGCACGGGCGCGGAAACGTTGCCCTTGGGCGTTTTGTAGGCCGCGTCTTCAAACGGATACACCATTTGCAGGGCGGTGAAGTAACCCAGGACGCCCGCCGTGGTTGCGGCGTTGGGCTCCTGCGAGCTGTTTTTGGCCAGTTCTCCGAAGTCTTCCCCGGCCAAGGCCCGCTTCCGCAGCTCCAGCAGTTGGTTGTAGGCGCGCAGCGTATCGGCCGGTTCGGCCTCCGGGGGCAGCGAAATCAGGATGTGGGAAGCGTTCACTTCCTCCTGCAACCGGACGTAGGCTTCCCTGACCAGGTTCTCGGTCACGCTTTTCTCAGTCAGGTAGGGCTGCGCCAACTGCTTTTTGTAACCTTCCAGCTCCTGCTTAAACGAAGCCAGCGTATCGAGTCCCTGGCCTTCGGCTTCCAGGACCTTCAGCTTGAAGTTGGTGTACAAGTCCAGGTACTCCCGAATGCTCTGCTCGGAACTGGTGTCGGTATTCTGGGAATTTTTTTTGTAAACGTACTCAAATTCAGAAGCGTAGATGGGCGTGTTGCCGACCGAGACCAAAACTGGGTTTGGTTTTTGCGGTGGTTGGGACGCTTTGCAGCCGGCCATGGCAAGGGCGGCGGCAAAAAGCCAACGTTTACTCTTGGTCATAAAGATGAAAGAACGGGTGTTTTCGAGACCGGTCGTAAAAATCCGGTCGCAATTTTAACGATTTTTCGGACCCGAATTACATACGCTTCGATAAAAATGTTTGAATATGAGTGGCGCGGGGGTTGCTTCCGGAGGGCAGAGCGGCTGGGTAACGGGGAAACCGGGTGGCCGGAGTGAGTGGTTTCGCGCGGGAAGCGGACCAAGGCCCGACGGGAAACCCGCGGTCTATTTCTTTGCGTCGGATATTTTCTTGTACAAACGCCAGATGTGCTGGCTATCTTCGTTGAACACCTCCACGTTGTCCATGATCTTACGAACCAGAAACAGTCCGACACCCCCTTTTTTTCCCTGCTGGATGATGTCGTGGATGGAGGGGTCCTGGTAGCCTTTCAGGTTGAACAGGTTGTCTCCCTTGTCCACGATTTCGAACAAAATGCCTTCCGGCTGGTTGCGGACGTTCAACTCAATGGTATCGTCTTCGTTGCCATTGTGGGCGTGGACAATCATGTTGGAGCAGATTTCGTCTACTGCCAGCACCACCTGGTTGATTTCATTCTCGGTCAAAGACTGGTTCTTCAACACGTTGTTCACGAAATCCCGCATCCCCTTGAGATTTTCGCGCGAACAGAAAAATTTGTAATTATAGCTCATTGACAATCGACAACTTGGCTGCTTCCTTCGAAAAGGCAATCGTAAGCAGCTGGTCCAGACCCAAAATTTGAAATACGTCCAAGATCTTGCTGCTTACGCCAAACAAAGCAATGGAAACGTGGTGATCTTCGAACTCTTGTAAATAAGACATGAACACCCCCAAACCAGCGGATGAAATATAGTTGAGTTGGCTACAGTCCACCAGAATTCGCTTTTCATTGTTGACGAACGCGTGCTTGAGGGCATTGTCCAACCCAATCGAAGAACTGGCATCCAAGTCACCATTGACCGCAATCACGTGGAATGTATCTTCGTTCGATACCTTAATGTCCATAAATTATCTACGGAGTTGAATACGTTAAATGAACGGATAAGTTACTGCATTCGGGGAAATTAACCAAGGTAACCGCGTGGTTGCCGTCGGTGTACGTAACATTGCCGCAATAAAAGCATTTTTTTCGGTCGTTTTAGGGGCAGTTGAAACAATGCCCGTGGTTCCGGATCGGCAACTCCCGTCACCGCCCGCGTAAACCGCCCTGCCAGTCTTGGTTGAACCCGTTTGATGGTTGGGTTGTTGGAAACAGCAACCTGACCCCCCTGCACCGCCATGATCCCCACGGTACCTGACCAACCCACGGATCCCAGTGATCCTTACACCCGAACCGCCCAAATCTTTCCCAAACTCACCGACCACCAAATCAACCGGGCCAAACCCTTCGGCGAAGTCCAATCCCTGAAGAAAGGAACCGTCCTCTTCGAACCCGGGGAGCGCAGTGTAGACTTTTTCATCATTTTGAAGGGTAGTATTGAAATCTACGAATATGAAGCGGACGAAATCCGCGTCATTACCGTTCACGGAGAACAACAATTCACGGGAGAGTTGGACTTGTTCAACGACCGGGAAATTCTGGTGGGTGGCCGAATGGAAACGGACGGGCAGGTCATTCGGATCAACAGAGCCGGGTTTCGCCGATTGATTGTCGCCGAACCCGACGCGGGGGAAATCATCATGCAGGCCCTCATTCTGCGGCGGGTAGGACTCATTTCTCACCAGCAGGGATCGGTAACCCTGGTAGCCTCTCCGCAATCGGCCGACGCGCTGCGCATTGAGCGTTTCCTGGAACGCAATGGTTACCCTTTGCAAATCCTGGATTTTCCAGCGGCAACCAGCCAGCGGCGGCTGGATAAGTTTGCGGTTAGTGAGGGAGATTTGCCGGTGGTACTCATTCCCAGCAAAGGAGAGCTGTTGCGCAAACCATCCAACCTGGAGCTGGCGCGATCCCTGGGATTGGTGGAGCAGATCCGGCCGGATCACACCTACGACGTAGCCATTATCGGCGCGGGCCCGGCGGGGCTTTCCGCCGCCGTCTATGCCGCCTCCGAAGGATTGAGTACCATTCTGGTGGAGTCGGAAGCACCCGGCGGACAGGCCGGTACCAGTTCCAAAATTGAAAACTACCTGGGATTTCCGCTCGGCATTTCCGGTCAGGCGCTGGCCGGTCGGGCGCAGCTGCAGGCCCATAAGTTCGGTGCCACCATTGCCCTGCCCTATTCAGTGCAATCGCTGGATTGCACCGTCAAGCCCTACCGGGTGGCATTGGATCAACCCGGTCGGATAAAAACCCGGACGGTAATTATCGCTTCCGGAGCGCGCTACCGCAAACTGAACGTAGCGCACGAAGCGCAATTCGACGGGGCGGGCATTTATTACGCGGCCACGGCGATGGAAGGCGAAATTTGCAAGAATGAAGCGGTGGTGGTGATTGGCGGGGGCAACTCAGCCGGGCAGGCGGCCGTCTTTCTATCGCGTTTCGCCAGCCACGTGCACATCCTGGTGCGCAGCGAAAACCTGGCCGCTAGTATGTCAGATTACCTGATCCGGCGCATCAGCGCCGCCAATCGGATTACCCTGCATCCCTTTACTGAAGTCATTGCCTTGGGAGGAGACCGGTATTTGGAGGAAGTAGTTTGGAAAAACCACCGGACCGGCCATACCAAACATCACGCAATCCGTCACTTGTTTCTCATGATCGGGGCCGTACCGAATACGCAGTGGCTGGGCGATTGCCTGCAACTGGATGAGAAAGGCTTCGTTAAAACGGGCCCCGACGCCGCTAACCGGGACGCCTGGCCGCTGGAGCGTCCGGCAATGATGCTGGAAACCAGCGTACCGGGTGTTTTCGCGGCCGGTGATGTGCGTTCCGGTTCCACCAAGCGCGTGGCTTCCGCCGTGGGGGAGGGCGCGATGGCAATCAGCCAACTTCACCAGGCCATTGCCGAATGGGGAGATAATCCATAATTCAGCCGGGTTTTTGCGAATAAACCAGTGGTTACTCGTACTTTTCGGATTCCTACTTCAGCCCTTCCGGATGAGCCTACCCGAAAAGATCAAGCAACTCGCCAGCCGATACGCCGCGGAAGCGGTTGCCAACCGCCGACACCTTCACCAGCATCCCGAGTTGTCTTTTCAGGAGTTCAACACGGCCCGGTTCGTGGCCCGGCAACTGCGCGCCTTGGGTATCGAGCCGCAGGAAGGGGTAGCCAACACGGGTCTGCTGGCCGTTATCCGGGGGCGGAATCCCGACCGCCGGGTGATTGCCCTGCGGGCGGATATGGACGCGCTGCCCATCGTGGAGGCCAACGACGTGCCTTATCAATCCACCGTTCGCGGGGTAATGCACGCCTGCGGCCACGACGTGCACACGGCTTCGCTGCTGGGAACGGCCCGCATCCTGCAAACCCTGAGGGAGGAATTCGAAGGAACGGTGAAGCTGGTGTTCCAGCCCGGCGAAGAAAGGCTTCCCGGCGGTGCCTCGCTGATGATCAAGGAAGGGGCGCTGCAGAATCCCGCTCCCAGCCGGATGATCGGCCAGCACGTGGCACCCAACATTCCGGTGGGCAAAATCGGCTTCCGCGAAGGCATGTACATGGCCAGCACCGACGAACTGTACGTGACCGTGCGCGGCAAAGGCGGCCACGCCGCCATGCCCGAAACCCTCACCGACCCGGTGCTGATCACTTCGCACATCGTGGTGGCCCTGCAGCAGATTATCAGCCGGAATTGCAGCCCCCGGAACCCGTCGGTGCTGTCGTTCGGGAAAGTGATCGCCAACGGGGCCACCAACGTGATTCCCGACGAGGTACGTCTGGAAGGAACGTTCCGGGCAATGGACGAGGGGTGGCGGGAAGAAGCCCACCGGAAGATGAAACGGATGGCCGAAGGAATGGCCGAAGCCATGGGCGGTTCCTGCGAATTCACCATCCTGAAGGGGTATCCCTTCCTGAAAAACCACCCGGAGCTGACGCGCCGCCTCCGGGAGTTTGCCGTTGACTACGTGGGAGCCGCCAACGTAGTTGACCTGGACCTGTGGTTGGCCGCGGAGGATTTCGCCTACTATTCCCAAGTGGTGGATTCGTGCTTCTACCGGCTGGGTACGCGCAACGAAGCGAGAGGGATTGTCTCCTCCGTTCACACACCCACCTTCGACGTGGACGAACACGCCCTGGAAATCGGCACGGGCCTGATGAGCTGGCTGGCCATCCGGGAACTGGAAACGGAAGGGTGATGGGTGCCAAGTGTGCGCGTGACGGAGCAATGCCCCGCTTTTCAGGCATTGCTCCGTCACGCGTTACTAAAACAGGTACCGTATTTTTTTTATTATTCCGGTCTAGGCCGTGTCGTGGTTCTGCAAATCGTAGAGGATCTCCTTCAGTTTGTCGATGTGGCGCTGCATTTCATCCTGTTTTTCCACGTTAATGGCTGCCCACTGGGTAAAGCCCCGGGCCTGGTTGTCCACTTCCATTTTTCGCAGCAGGTGCTTGCGCTCTTCCATCATCCGCAGGGCTACCCACAAGGTCGTTCCGGCCGTTTCGGCCTGTTTCACAATCAAGTCCCGTTCCGTGTACGCGTGCCCGATGTGACACCGGTAACGGGGGATCACATCGTCCTTGAGTTTCCACAATCCTCCCCCGCAATCCGGACAGGCAAACACACTTTGAGCCACACCTATTTTCTGAACGTCGTCGATGCCGACGGCCGTGTGTTCGGCAATCTGGGATTCGGCCATCACGTCGGCCGGTACCGGCTTTTTCTCCCCCGTTGCCTGCCCGATGATGGTGGCGATCAGCGGTCCCAGGCCGGCCAAGGCCGCTACGTGGTCCACCTCCATGTGGTTGAGCACCGAAACGGGCATATCCGGGTATTCCGCCTGATTGGGGTCTTGAACCAGGCAGGTGCCGCCGCTTCGCTTAATGGCCCACATCCCTGAGGTGCCATCATCCATGAGTCCACTGAGGATGATGCCGATGGCCCGGGAACTGTAGGCCACGGCGGCCGAGCGGAACAGCACATCAATGGAAGGCCGAAAGCGGTTCTCCTCGGGGCCGGCACCCAGGAGGAACTTGTCGTCCTTTATCAGCAGGTGCTGGTTGGGGCGGGCTACGTAAATATGGTCTCTTTCCAGCGGGGCACCGTCGGCCGCCAGACTGCACGACAAGGAGGTAAACTGCTTGAGGCGATGCACCACAAAGTCGCCGATGCCCTTCCGGGACAAGTGCAGGACAATGCAATAGGCAACATCCTGGCCCTTTTCCAAGTGGTAAACCAGTTCGGTCAGGGCGTTCAGTCCCCCGGCCGAGGCACCAATGACGACGATGAATTTGGGAGAGGTAGCCATGGCGACTGTGTTTTAATTAACCTAAGCAGGCGTGATTTCCCGTCGGGGTAGGCGTGGGGGTTGTCAAAGACCTCCCTTTGCACTGGTTAGACCAAAGTGGACGGTAAAGGTGGTGCCTTCCCCTTCCTGGCTGGCCACTTCGATGCGGCCCCCGTTGTTGTCCACGATGCGCTTGACCATGTAGAGGCCGATGCCCGTGCCTTCCACGTGGTCGTGGAATCGTTTGTAAATCGAGAAGAGCTTGGCTACCTGCTTGGGGCCCAACCCCAGGCCATTATCGGCCACCACCAACACCGGCTTTCCTTCCACGATCCGGAAAGTCAGGTGCACTTCCGGTTTCCGCTCGTCGGAGCGGTATTTGATGGCGTTGCTCAGCAGGTTGTAGAGGATGCTGCGCAGGTTTTTACGGGCGTAAAGGAGGTGTTCGGTGTCAATGTGCAAGCGGATGCGGGCCCCGGACGCGGTGATCGGCTCGTTGAGGTCAGCCAAGACTTCATTGAGCAAATCCCGGAAAGGAACCGGCTCTCTTTCCACGTCAACGTCCCGCTGCACTTTGGCAATCTCGGTCAAATCCCCAATCACGCCCAGTAGTTTGACGACGGAAGCATCGGCCATTGCCAGGGCCTTGCCCGATTTTTCGTCTAACTGACCCACTAGCCTTCGGGAAAGCAGCTCCAGCAACCCTTTCAGGGTACTGATGGGGGACCGCAGGTCGTGGGAGGCCGTGTAGACGAAGTTATCCAGGTCCACGTTGGTGCGCGTGAGTCGGCCGTTGGCCAGACCTAACTCGTTGGCCAGCGCCTGGGCTTGCTGCCGGCTTTCCTCCACCACTTTTCGGGCCTGCACCAAATCAGTGATCTCGTAGAAAGTCACCATCATCCCCTCCTGCCGTTGCTGATGGCTCAGGTAGGGCATCACCCTCACCTGGTACCACCGTTCGGTCGTGGCCTGCACCTCCCGGGTAAGCGTCTCCCCGCTGGCGAGGACCCATTGGAGGTCCTCCATCAGGGTGTCGAAACGGATGTTGTTGGTCAGGTGGTGCAGCGGCCGGCCGATGTCGTTCTCCCGGAGGTTGATGTGCTCGGCGGCAGCCGGAGAAAACTTTTTCAGCCGCAGGTCCCGGTCGACGAACAGTTGCCCGCTCATGTTGCTGCGGAAGTAGTTGTTGAGATCGTCGTTGAGATCGCTGAGTTCCCGAATTTTCACCTGGTATTCGGCATTGATGGTTTGCAATTCCTCATTGACCGACTGCAGTTCTTCGTTGCCGCTCTGCATTTCCTCGTTGGCCGACAGCAGCTCCTCGTTGAAGGACTGCATGTTCTCACCCAGGGCTTCCATCTTCTGAGAAGCGTCCTGCAAGCTTTCCCGGCTTTCGCGGAGCGCTTCCTCCAGGTAGGCCACGTAATCCCGGGTGTGCAGGTCGACATCAAACGGTTCGGACGCCGGGCTCCCGGTGGCCGGCAGGGAATCGGGACCCAGCAGCACCAACAGGAGTGGCTGGCCAGTCTTGGTCAAAAAGGGCTTCACCAACAGGTGAACGGTGGCGGCTGGATGAAGGTTGTTGTGGGGGGATACCTCGTGGGGGGCCGCCCCACGGATTCCCCCGATGGCTACCGGTTCATTGGAATCGACCGCCCGTTTGGCGGCGGTTCCGAAAGCCACCAGCAACGCCGGGGGTAAGAGCTCCATCAAGTTGGGAGTAAACAACTTGGGCAGCAGGTAGGGGGTGAGATCGCCGAAAGCCTGCACCACCCGCCGCTCTTCATCCAGGCAGACGCCGGCCTGCCCGTAGTGGCTCACCAAAGCTTCGATCACCGATTCGGACAAGTGTCGGTTCGGCGGGGTGTTGCCCGGTGCCGAAGCCGCCGTCGGCCTGGGCGGCGCGGGTGACGACCGTTCTTCGGTCTCCAGCAGCGAGAAGCGCTCGAACTGAATGGAGCGGGAAGAGGCGGTTTTCTGGTATATACGCCACTTCCGGTCAACTTCCAGCAACTGGGGAGCCAGCAACTGGGCGTTCTCGCTGGCGCCCAGAAACAGGTAGCCGTCCGGACGGAGACCGAAATGCAGCAGGTCAAATACCTTCTTCTGCAGCGTCGGACTGAAATAGATGAGCAGGTTGCGGCAGCTGATCAGGTCGATGTTGCAGTAGGGTGGATTCTTCACCAGGTCATGGTGGGCAAAGATGAGCATTTTGCGGAGGTGGTAGCGGACCTTGAAGCCAGCCGGCTCGGGGGTGAAGAACCGCTCCAGCCGTTCCGGGGTCACCTCTTGAGCAATTTTGGCGTCGTAGGCGCCCTTGGAGGCGATGGCCAGGGCGTCGTTGTCCAAGTCGGTGGCAAATATCTTTACCTCCCGTTGCTGCTGGGTTTTCTCCAGGTACTCGACCATGAGCATGGCCAGTGAGTAAGCTTCCTCGCCGGTGGCGCAGCCGGCTACCCAAATTTTCAGCGGATCACTGTCCCGGCCTACGATGGCGGGGATTATGTCGCGCTCAATCACCTGAAAGGCGGCCGGGTCCCGGAAGAAGGTGGTGACGCTGATGAGGAAATCCTTGGCCAGGGCTTCCAGTTCGGCGGGCTCCTTTTGCAGGTAAGCCAGGTAGGCATCCGGGTGGCCGAACTGGTGCAGCTTTATCCGTCGTCGGATCCGGCGGAAGATGGTGGGACGCTTGTAGTCGGAAAAATCCAGGGGGAGCTGGTGCTTGATTAATTCCAGGATGGCCACCAAGGTGCTTTCTTCCAGCGCTTCGGTCGATAATTCACTCCCCTCCGGAACGGGTTGGTGAACCGACTGACCATTGCCTTTCGCCTTGATGTGTTCCTGGATGGCAGCCGGCATGGCTTCCAGGGGCAGCACGGCGTGGACGGCGCCCGTGGCAATGGCGTTGGCGGGCATCGTACTAAAGCGGGCGGTGGCGGGATCCTGGGCAATGACCCAGCCACCAGCCTGGTGAATGGCTTTGACGCCCCCGCTGCCGTCGCTCCCCGTTCCCGACAGCACCACGCCAATGGCTTTGTCGGCGTGGTCGGCGGCCAGGGAAATGAAAAAGGCATCGATGGTATTGTGCGGCCTGGGCATTTCCCCTTTGTTGGTGAGCAGGAGCCTTCCCTGCCGGACGGTGAGGAAGACGTGGTTGGGAATGACGTACACTTTATTGGCTTCCAGGGGCGTGCCGTGTTTGGCCAGGCAAATCTCCAGCCAGCTATGCTTGTTGAGCAGTTTGGCCAACCGGCTCTGGTGTTTGGACGACAAGTGCTGGATGACCACGTAGGAGACCTGGCCGAGGGGGGTATGGTCGAAGAAGGAAAAAAGCGTCTCGACTCCCCCGGCCGAGGCACCGATGGCGATGATGTGTTGGTGAACAGTATACCTATTCATACAGCGTTGTATTGGTCGGTATACGGTGAATTGCCACCGGCAGCTAACAATGCGAATCAAGGATTGAAAAAGAACACTCCGCTAATTCCCAAAGAGGACATCAACCGCTAGGTAAAAGCCCCCTGCAAGGAATTGGAGGATAATTTGGCGTAATTTCGACGCTTTTGTTGCCAACCCTTGATTCGCATTGCGTTTGTAAACGTTTAAAACAAATTTCTCGGAAAAATTCCGAACATCGCTCCTGATTTCCTTTCTGCTCATTCTACCGCCAACCACCGAGCCTCATCTCTGGAAGCGAATCCAATCCAGCACCCCCAACTGGCCGTCGGGAACCTCCGTCTTCACGAACACAAAATAGAGATCGTGTCTGCTACCCGGGTCCTCAATCGGGGTACTCAGTTCGGCAAACGTGTTTCGGTCACCGGTAGCGGCGTAATCTAAGGTGCTGATGACCACGCCCTTCGGTGAGTCCACGCGCACTTCGAGGGTGGCACCGTGGTCTTTGGAAGCGTAGCGGTACGTAAGCTGGCGGATGCCCTTTAAGTCCACATTCTTGAACACGAAGTGGGACCGGTGCCGAAGGTTGCCCAACCGCTGCCGCTGCTTGCCAACGTTGTACAGCACATCGGCTTCTTCCGCTTCTACCTGGGCCGACCGCAACACCAGCGCATCACCGCTGGTCAACGGCGTAATGGCTCCCCCTTGGTCGGTGTAGGAAGCCGTCAGCACGTACCGGCCCGGTTCGTCTTTACCGACGTGTTCCTTCAATGCCGCCTGTCCCCGGACTGGCAGCCGGGCGTCGGGTTGCTGATTGGCCAGCGAAAGCACGTAGTTGACGATTTCAGTGGCTTCCTCCTTGGAAAGCTGCGGGTGCGCATTCATCGCGTGATCGCCCCACACCCCACCCCCGCCGGTAATGACTTTGTTGGCCAGACGGGCCGGGGCGTTCTTGTCACCCCGGTACCGCTTTGACACCTCCACGAACGACGGCCCCACCGATTTTTTGTTGGTCTGGTGACAAGCCTTGCAATCGCTGGCCGCCATGAGGGTTTTGCCCAGGTTAAAAGAACCGGTGAGTTGCTGGTGCCCGGTGAGTGGCTCACTGTTGGCCAGTTTGGGAATGTAGTTCAGCGTGACCCGCACCTTCTTCGGATCAATCACCCGGTCCTCGTTGTCCTTCACCTCCACCGCGTAGTCCAGCGGCGCACCATCGAAAAAGAACGTGCCGTTGCCGGTCGTTTTGATGGCCACCTGCGGCAGGGTGTTGCCCACCTTGATTTCCAGCGTGTCCGTGTCGCTCTTGCCCGACGGGTCGGTTACTTTCAAAATGCTCCGGTAAACGCCGTTTTTCTCGAAGGTATGCGTAGGGTTGGGATCGGTGGAAGCCACTTGTCCCTCAAAACGCCATTCGTAGGTCAACTTGTCATCCTCGTCAAAGTCGTAGCTTCGGCGGCTGCTGAAGGCAACCTTCAACGGCGCCAGGCCAATGGTGTCCCGGGCCGTCACTTCGGCGACGGGCGCTCGGTTGCCCGGGTTGAAGTCAATCCGCACCAGCCGGGCATCCTCGTTGTCGATGCCGTACACCGAACCGTATTCGAGCATGTAAAAAGCACCTTCCGGCCCGATCTCTAAGTCAATCGGGCGCCGGAAGTCACCCCGCGTGGGCATGAACGGCTCCAGACGCCGGAAATTCTGGTTTTCGTCCAACCGCACGGCGTACACCCAGTTGCGCATCCAGTCGTAGACGAACAGCGCCTTGTCGTAGTAGGCCGGCAGTTTCACCCCCGACGCCAGGTTCGGGTCGTAGTGGTACACCGGACCCGCCAGGGCGCTGCGGCCACCGATACCCAACTCGGGAAATTCGTCGGATTTGTTGTAAGGATACCAGACCATCGGTTTCCGGGCCGCCGGCAGCGTTTTCGCCCCCGTGTTGTTCGGGGAAGGATTAACGGGCACCTGGGCATCGAACAACGCACCGACTGCCTTGCTGTCGAAGTCGTATTCGTGGTAGGCTTTGTTGTCGCCCACGAAGAAGGGCCACCCGTGGTTGCCCGGCTGCTTGGCCTGGTTAAACTCATCGTAGCCGCGCGGTCCCTGCGGACCGTCCGTGCCCGAATCGGGGCCGATTTCGCCCCAGTACACGATTGAAGTGGCCGGATCTACCGAGATCCGGTAGGGATTGCGGCAACCCATCGCGTAGATTTCCGGACGCGTGCCCGCCGTGCCCTGCGCAAACAGGTTGCCTGCGGGAACGGTATACGTACCATCGGCTTCCGGGTGGATGCGGAGGATCTTGCCGCGCAGGTCGTTGGGATTGCCCGCCGAACGCTGGGCGTCGAAGGTGAGTCGTCCGGGGCGGTCGTCAATGGGCGCGAAGCCACTCGACTCGAAGGGAACAGTGTTGTCGCCGGTTGAGATGTAGAGGTTCCCGTTCTTGTCCCAGGCCAACGAGCCGCCGGTGTGGGCGCTCACTTCCAGATCGATGGGCACTTGGAGGATCACTTTTTCCGATTCCAGGTCCAGGAAACCGTCTTCGCCCACCCGGAACCGGGAAATGTTCTGGTGGTGCTGTTCGCCCGTGGCCGCGGTGTAGAAGAAATACAGGTAGTGGTTTTGGCTGAAGTTGGGATCGATGGTCATGCCCAGCAACCCGTTCAGGTATTTCTCCACGGCTTTCACCGGGAAGTCGCGCAGGAGGCGGGTCTTTTTGGAAGCCGGGTCGTAGACGTAGAACTTACCGGCCCGCTCCACGAAAAACACCCGTCCGTCCGGCGCGACGGCCAATTCCATCGGCTCGTTCAGGTCGTTCGAAAGGACGGTCTTGACAAAGCGATTCTCTTCCGGGGTCTGGACCGCGTAGGCTTTGGAATAATCCAGGTCGGGGTTCGAACCGATGGCGTACTGGATTCCCCCCAATAAGTGCTTCAGAAAGTGGGGCTCACGGTAGCTTTCGTCGGTGTGTCCGCCCCCAGTGTAGAAAGCCCGGCCGCCGTCCACTGCGTGGTACCAGGCGATGGGGTGGTTGTCGCCGTTTTTGCCGCCTTCGTAGGTGGTCTCGTCGAGTTTGGCCAACACGGTCACGGCGGGGTTGATGTTTTTGTAATCGTACCATTCATCGGTGCGTTCCCAGCGGGCGGGCAAACCCTTTACCGACGGGTGAAGGGTATCCACCACGTCGATGGTCGCCCGGCGGACGTTGGGATTGCCGGGGTGGCTGGCAAAATAAGCGCCGACGAGCCGGTTGTACCAGGGCCAGTTATACTCCGTATCGGCGGCAGCGTGAATGCCCACGAAGCCGCCACCGGCCTGGATGTAGCGTTCAAAGGCCACCTGCTGGTCGGGATTCAGCACGTTCTGGGTGGTACTCAGGAAAACCACCGCCCGGTATTTCCGGAGGCTGTCTTCCGCGAAGTAAGCGGCATTTTTGGTCGTATCCACTTCGAAACCGTTTTCCCGGCCAAGGGCCTGAACGGCCGCCAGGCCACTCGGAATGGAGGCGTGGTAAAACCCTTTGGTTCGGGAAAAGACCAGGATCCGCGGCAGTTTTGCGGTCGCGGCAACCGGCTCCGGCGGACGGGTAACGATCGGCGTGGTCTTGCAAGCGTAGAAACTGCTCGCCGCCGAAACGGCCAGTAGTAGGGCAACCCCGATTTTCTTTGGATACGTCGTCATGAACATAGGTGTTTTAAGCGGTAGTACGGGACGTTATTTGGTGATTGAAGGTGAAAGGTTGCATCAGTATCCAACGGTCATCATTGAGTACTCAGCAAATAAGTTATTGTTTTTGGCCCGCTAATATTTTTCTAGCTACGCAATCGAATTTCATTTTGGTGTGAGGGAAAATTTATTGGTATTATGAAAAATCTACTTGAAGATTCATGAGAAACGGATTTGTCTTTGTACGAAAAACGGGTTAAAAGGGGCGATGCGACGGGAATGCCGCACTACTTTTTTTGTTCGCTGCCCCGATCACCCGGGCGGTTTTTCCTTCGACTTTTTGAAGTACCCACTTGCCTACTTGCAATCCTTGTTGCCGGCCGTTGTCAATGGCATCCGTGAAATGAATTCCCCCGTAGAAACGGGACACGCCCGCTTCCACGGCCGCCTGCTGGAAGGACCCGAAACGGCGGGACGCCAGGCCATACCGTTCCTCCACCGTGTCGGTATACGGGAAGTGATCCCCGAAATAATGGGTCAGTATCACGGCGGAGGCCGAAGAAATGGTGGAATGTCCGCTCAGGTATTCCGGGAAGGGAGGCGTCTGCAGGAATGGCTTCCAGGAAGGATCGATGTACTTTCGAATGGCCGTTTCCGGACGGATGCGGTTGCTGCGGAACTTCTCGTCCCAGCAGCAAATAAACGCGTCCATTAACCCGATGGCCACGACAGTGTGGATCTTCATTGCTTCCGAAAAGCTGGTTTTCGCTTGTTGGCAGGCAATCCCGGTGATGCCCATCCAGTGCGCACCGGGGGAAATCTTTTTCGTGCTCACCGACAGGTGACTGCCGCTCCCCAGCGCAAAGGGATTGCAGTCCCAGAAAGCCGCGATCGTACGGTGCTCCTCCGACAAACGCTGCGCGTAACACTGCACCAGGAGTTGGTAAAAGGCGGACTTTTTATTTTTTGAAAAAGCCACGGGTGGGGCTGGCTTGAACTGAGCGCACGAATCCAGCGTGAACGCACGAACCGTGTTGAAGTACGGCTCTACCGGAGCGAAATACCCCGGCGGGGTCGGGTACCAGCTTCCTTCCCGGTTCAGCGGCGTGTAGCGGGGGTAGTTGCTGATTCGGTTGTACCGGTCGGCCTTGGCGTAGGCCAGGATCTGTTTGCTCACCGCCAGTGCGTAGGCCCGGGAATAGGCAATGACCGCTTCGGAATAGCCATTTTTCCGGCAGGAATCCAGCCACTGCTGCTGGTATTCTTCCAGCAATTTGCCCGAAGGCTGCAGTTTGCTGGCCGTTTCCAGCATCGCCAACACGGCGCTCATTGGGTAGGAATAACCGATCACCTCTTTCGGCCTTTCGACGGCGGGATACCCGTTCAGGATCCCCCGCGGGCGTGGATAGGCCCGGTTGTGCTGGGCCACTACCTCGTAGCCGGCCAGGCAAGCGTAGGAAAAAAACCGGGCCGCCAGGGGCGGGTTGGTTACGTCGTGCACCATGATCTCGGTCATGCGGGCGATGACCTGGCTGATCTCCCGGCTGCCCAGTGGGGGAGGCGGTGGCTCCGAATGCCGTCCGCACCCGCCAACCGCCGCGAAAAGAACGAGGATGAATGCGGTTCTCATGGCTTTTTCACCCGGTACGCCTGGATGGCTTGTTGGTTGGTACCGAACAGCCAGGTATGGTTGATGGCCAGCAAACTTCGGACATCGCCCCGCAAGTGAAAGCCCGACTCGCTCGGCGGAACGTAGGTGAAATGCCCCTTCCCGTCGCCCTTCAACAACTGACCGTAGCTGGCATCGCACTTGCCGAAACGCAGGCGGGCCTGGTTGACGTTGCCACCCAACAGCAGGTCCTGGTGGCCATCCCCGTCGTAATCGAGGGAAGCCAGGGCGTACACCGGGGAGAACTGGACTTCCACGGGCAGCGTCTTTTCCCGGAACTTCCCTTTCGCCCCCCTTTCGAAATAGGCGGTCCGCAGGTAATTGGCCCGCAGCCGCCCGGCTCCCCGCAATTCTTCCGGGGTGAAAATGTCGGTCAGCGTGGCATCGGCGTAGCTTTTGTAATCCGGGAAACGGGTGCGCATCATACTTACCTGGTCCAACAACTCATCACGGGTCACGTACGGATAGCTTTTGCCCTGGATGTAAAAGCACAGGATGGGGTCGACCGAACCGTTGTCGTCGAAATCCTTGTAAACCATTTCTGCCGGCTCCCGTTCACTGACTTTGCACTGGGAATTCAGGCCGAAATTGCCCACTGTCAGATCAGCCCTCCCGTCGCCGTTCCAGTCACCGACCAGGATCTTGTTCCAGAAACCCCGGTATTCCCGCTCGAAGTATTCCCCGGTTTGGTCGGTCAGTTTTCCGTTGGCGTTCACGAACACAGTGACCGGCATCCACTCCCCCACCAGGATCAGGTCCGGCTCCGCGTCTCCGTTCACGTCCAGCCAGGCCGCGTCGGTGACCAGGCCAATCTTCGCCAGGGCCGGGGCCAGGGTGGCAGTCGCGTCCCGAAAATGCCCCTTTCCGTCGTTGATCAGCAGGTAGCTGGTGGGGATTTCGGGGTAACGGCCGGGAACTACCCGGCCGCCCACGAATAGGTCCGGATGCCCGTCGCCGTTCACGTCGGCTACCCGGACGCAACCCTTGCTGGTCCGCATCGGTGGCAGGGCGTCGGTGCTTTTGATAAAGCTGCCCTTGCCGTCGTTGAGGTAAAGCCGATCCTGAAGCAGCGGGTCGTCGGGCAGGTAAGTATGATAGCCCCCGCTGGCCACGTACAAGTCCTGAAATCCGTTGCCGTCGGCATCCAGCCACGCGGCATCCACGTCGTCGCTGCCCCGGTCGGCTTCGAAGGCGGGTACGGCTTGGGCAGCGAAACGGCCGTTTTTCCGCTGCAGGTACAAGGCGCCGGGCTGGTCCTTGCCGCCCCCGGCGTAGACGTCTTCCAGGCCGTCGCCGTTCGCATCCCCTTTCACCAGGCAGGGTCCCGAGAAAGACAACGGGTTGGGCAGCAAGGGCTGGCGTTTGAAGTCGTTCACGGGCGCAGCCCGGTGGCGGAAGGCGATGGGGGAGGCGACTTCCTCGAAGGTAGCGGGGGCTGATGGGGGGATGCGGTAGGTGGATGTTGCGTCCGCTTCCCGCAGGGTCAGGAGCCGATCGGTGGGAAGGGCCCGGAGAATTTGTTGCCGACCGCTTTGCCAGACGATGCGCAGGGAGTCCAGCGACTTTTCTCCCCCCAGCCCGAAGTGCAGAATGGGTGACACGCTCGACTGGTAACCCCGCGTGGGCATCTGTTCCAGGTACTGCCGTTGGCCTTTGACGTAAACGGTAACGTTGGCTCCCAAGCCCGCCGTGTTCTTCGCGGCACCTGCCAGTTTTATCCGCAGGTAATGATGTTGAAGTTGGTGATCGGTTTCGTTCCGGTAAATGGAAGCCGGCTGGTTGATGTTGTTGACCACCAGGTCCAGGTCCCCGTCGTTGTCCAGGTCCGCGTAGGCGGCTCCGTTGCTGTTGGCGGCCTGATCGACGCCCCACTGGGCGCTCACGTTGGCAAAGGTCAGGTCACCGTTGTTTTTGTAAAGGTAGTCGCCCACGTTGGAGGCGGGCATTTGGTGCACCAGTTCCAGCGCGTCGTTGCGCACCATCCGGCCTCCCTTCTGCTGGACAAAATCGCCCATGTACTTAATGAAATCCATGTTGGTATAATCCCGCAGGTACCCGTTGGTCACGAACAGGTCCTTCCAGCCGTCGTTGTCGTAATCGGCAAACAACGGAGCCCAACTCCAATCGGTATTCGAGAGCCCCGCTGCTTGTCCCACCTCACTGAAGCTGACTCCCCTCGTTTCCCCCTTCTCAAGGGGGGAAGGTAAGGAACTCTCTTTCCCCGGGAGGAGGGAGAATGATGCCCCGCTACTTCCCGCCCCGCTACCCCCTCTTGAGAAGGGGGGGCCAGAGGGGGTCCCGTTGTTGAGGTGCAGCATGTTGCGCATGTATTGGTAGTGAAAGCCGACCCGGAGGTTGAGGTCGAAGGATTCGTAGTTGTCGGGGGCGAACAACAATTTTTGCCGGTGATTGTCTTCCGGCAGCATATCGAGGGTGAAGATGTCGGGCCGGCCGTCGTTGTTAACGTCCGCGATGTCGTTGCCCATCGAAAAGTGCGAGGTGTGTCCCACGCTCGATTGCAGTTGGTTGGTGAAGGTAGGTCCGTTCGTGCGCCCGCCGTTGCGCCCATTGCCGTTGTTGATGTACAGGTAATCGGGAATGGTGTAGTCGTTGGAAACGTAGAGGTCCGGCCAGCCGTCGCCGTTGAGGTCGGCGATGCCCACCCCGAGTCCGTACGTGAGCGCCGAACTGTGCAAGCCGGCCCGCTCGGTAACGTCTTCAAAATGCGGAGTCCCGTCGGGACCCGGGTTGTTTCTAAACAACCGGACGCCGTTCTGGGGGTTGGGTTGCTTGAGTACTTCGACCGTGGAAACGTCGTCGAGGACGGGGAGGGGGTCCGGACTGTGGTTCAGCAGAAACGCGTCCAGGTCACCGTCCCGGTCGTAATCGAAGAAGGCAGCCTGGGTACTGGTGGAAGGAATGGCCAGTCCGTACTGCCCGGCCCGTTCCTCGAAACGGGGAATGCCCTGGTCATCGGTTCCCTGGTTGACGAACAATTGCTTGGTCCTTTTTTCCGGCGGCAGTTTTCCGGAATAGCACACGTAGATGTCCAGCCGGCCGTCGCCGTCCACGTCAGCCATCGTCACGCCCGTTTTCCAGGGCCCTTCCCGTCCCGATACCCCCGCCGCCGCCGTAACGTCTTCGAACCGCATGTTTCCCCGGTTCAGGTAGAGCCGATTGGCGACCATGTTGCCGGTGAAATAAACGTCTTCCAACCCGTCTCCGTTCACGTCGCCCACTGCTACTCCACCACCGTTGTAAAAGTACTCGTACATCAATACGTTGGTATTCAGTCCTTCGGTTAGCAGGTTGTTGAAATCGACGCGGGTTTTTTCCGGGGGCAACAACGTAAAAAGAGGTGTGGCTCGTACGGGGGGAGCGCTTGCCTCCTCCGGGGAAGATTGGCAACCCGCCATCACCATCATCCCTGCCACCCACCCCGTCCACCAGGCGCGGGGCGGGCCAATCTTCAACAAATTCAACGTCAGTGGTTTTAGTTTTACTTTGTTGGATTGAATTCAAACACTGGTGATACTGGCTATCGCTCAGAATGACAGGGTTAAAAACGTCGATCTCAACTATCTGATTCTAATCTAACAAAGTAGCGTTAGTTGGTTCAGAAAGCAAAAGTCTACGCCAGTAGCTTACCCTACTGGCGTAGACTTTCAATTTACTCAAAAAACGGAACATCAATAACCGGGATTCTGCACCAGTTTATCATTCCGTTCAATTCGTGTAACCGGGATTCTGTACCAGTTTGTTGTTCCGGTTCACTTCATCCCGCTGGATGGGCAGGTAATACATCTTGTCCAGCCACAGCCGGTTTTCAATGCCGGGATCGATGTCAAGTGGTTTGTACACGTAGTCGTAGTTCGTGAGATCGTACTTGTACACCTTCACTTCCTTGCCGGGTTTCAGCGTGGCGGTGATGCTAATGATGCCGGCTTTCCGGCCCAGGGTTTGCGGGGCGATCATCCAACGGCGGGCGTCGTGGTAGCGTTGCTCTTCGTAGGCCATCTCGACGCGGCGTTCGTTCCGGTACCGTTGCCGAAGTGCATCACCGGATTCGGTGAGAGCCGGCATGCCCGCGCGGAAACGGATCTTGTTGAGCCAGGTAACTGCTTCCACGTCCTGACCCAGTTCGATGCTGGCTTCCGCGTAGTTGAACATAGCCTCCGTGTACCGGAAAAAAGGCCAGGGTATTTGCTGCCAGGTGTTCTGGTCAACAATGGCCGGATTGG
>JACMKY010000115.1 GCA_014379925.1 Cytophagales bacterium
CGAAATCCTCGGCGTTGTCCCCGAGGAAGAAGAGTACGGTGTTTCTTATCATTACCCGGTGGTTCAGGGTCCGATCCGGCTTGAATTAACGATCTGGCCGTTGAGTTCAGACATCTACGTCAGCCTCTTGCTAGAAGGCTCTAACCTTCCAAACCTTCCACTAATAGAGATAAAGTTAATTGGGTGTCCTGGGGTACGGGTAATCCGTGATAAACGCGGCCATTTCATTGAGTTTTCAGCGGGAAATATCTTTTATGGCCGATACGACGGGGCTTCACCACTGCCCTACGGTTTCCGGCTTTGGGTTAGTCCGCAACTACGGTTGGAGCCATTTGCGTACTTGATTTAACGCTTAGGTTAAGCCACCGCGTGGCGTGGTATAAACGTATGTTCGATGTATGAGCACCGCAACAAACCGCTGCTTTCACGGAAAGAATTCTTTTTTCGCCTTGTTCGCCATGGTTTTCTCGCCGGCGGCATTGTGTTGGTTGCGCTCGCCGGCGGCATTCTTGGTTATCACGCGTTTGAGGGCTTGGCCTGGATTGACGCAACGGTTAATGCGGCTATGATTCTGGGTGGTATGGGGCCGGTCGATAAACTCCACACAACCGCCGGCAAATTGTTTGCTTCTATCTACGCCCTCTTTTCCGGCTTGGTATTCATTGCCATTATGGGTCTGCTGCTTGCTCCGTTTGCCCACCGGCTTCTACACCGATTTCATTTGGGAGCTTGACGCCGAAAGGGAAAAAGCCACGCCGTAAGTCAGGTTCTGCCTCCGAATGAAAAGCGGAAGCCGATTCGTCGAATCCGTTTTCTTTCAACACGCACGCCACGAAAGGAGGGAGTTATGCAACCGTTGCCGCTAAAAGTATTTTAGGGCGGGCTGATTTTTACTGAGCATTTTTTATTTTTTTACTGCAATTCGGTGTACTTTGTGCCTATAGTTGTCAGTCAGGCGTCTCTCTACGCCTGCTTCCTGCAATGACCTCCATCCGACACCTCACTGATTCGCTGGAACAACTGGCTCCGCCCGCTTACCAGGAAGGTTACGACAACGCCGGCTTGCTGGTGGGCGATTCGGCCGCCGAAGCCAAGGGCGTGCTGGTGAGCCTCGACGTGACGGAAGCCGTCGTGGAGGAAGCCGTGGCGAAAGGCTGCAACCTGGTCGTGGCGCACCACCCCCTCATTTTCAGGCCGCTGAAAAAACTCACGGGGGCTACTTACGTCGAACGCACCGTGGTGGAGGCCATCCGTTCCGGGGTCGCGGTTTACGCCGCCCACACCAACCTCGACCACGTGGCGGAAGGTGTAAACCGTCGTTTGTCGGCCGTGCTCGGTTTGGAGGGCGTCCGCATTCTCGCTCCGCGAAAGCAGACCCTGCGCAAACTCGTCAGCTTCGTGCCGGTGGCGGATACCCAACGCGTGCTGGACGCGCTCTACGAGGCAGGGGCCGGGCAGGTCGGTCACTACCGGAACTGCAGCTTCCGGAGCGAGGGCACCGGCACGTTTCAACCCGACCAGCACGCCAATCCGTACGTTGGGCGGGCGGGCGTGCCGGAAGAAGTGCGCGAAAACCGGATTGAACTGCTCTTTCCGGCCCACCTCGAAAACAACGTCGTGCGCGCCCTCCGGCAGTCGCATCCGTACGAGGAAGTGGCCTACTACCTCACCGCACTGGAGAACGACAACCAGGAAGTGGGAGCCGGCATGGTCGGGCAACTGCCCGAAGCGATGGATGAGCGGGCGTTTCTGCTTCACCTGAAAGCGAAACTGCAACTCTCCTGCGTCCGTCACACGGCATTGTTGGGCCGACCGGTGCGGACGGTGGCCGTGGGCGGGGGTGCGGGCGCATTCCTACTGCCCGATGCCCTCCGGCAGGGAGCCGACGCGCTGGTGACCGCCGACCTGAAATACCACGATTTCTTCGCCGCCGAGCGGGCTATTCTCGTGGCTGACGTGGGGCATTACGAAAGCGAAGTATTCACAAAAAACCTCCTTGCTGAATACTTGTCGGAAAAATTTCCTAATATTGCGGTCGTTTTGTCAACCACGATCACCAATCCGGTCAACTACCTGTAATTCATGGAAAGTACCATCGCCCAGAAGTTAGACGCCCTCCTTAAATTACAGACCATTGATTCCAACCTAGATGAAATAAAAAAGATCCGCGGTGGCCTGCCCGAAGAAGTGCGGGATCTGGAAGACGAGGTGGCCGGGTACGAAACCCGGATTGGAAAGTACAAGAAAGACATTGCCACTTTGGAGGATGAAATCGCCAAGAACAAAGTGGCGAAAAAGGATGCCGAGAAACTCATCACCCGCTACAAGGAGCAGCAATTGAATGTCCGCAACAACCGCGAATACGACGCCATTACCAAGGAAATGGAACTCCAGACCCTGGAGATTGAACTGACCGAAAAGAGAACCACCGAAGCCAACTTCAAGATCGGCAAGAAAAACGAGGATATCAAGGCTACCCAAGCCATCCTCGATGAGCGGCAGAAGGACCTGGACAGCAAGCGAAGTGAACTCAACGTCATCATTTCCGAAAGCGAAGACGAGGAGAACAAAATGGTGTTGGATCGGGAAAAACAGGCGAGCCTGATCGAGGAACGGCTGTACAAATCGTACGAGAAAATCCGTTCCAACGCCATGAACGGGCTGGCGGTCGTGATGGTGAAACGCGGGGCCTGCGGAGGTTGCTTCAACACGGTTCCCCCCCAACGCCAGGCCGACATCCGCGACAAGAAAAAAATCATCGTCTGTGAACACTGCGGCCGGGTATTCGCCGACGTGGAAGACGTGGTTGTAGCCGAGAAAATCAAAAGGTAATTTACGCCGGATTCCTCCGTTCGAAGAAATACGATTTGCCCAGGGCTACGTCGTCGTAGTTATACAAGTCGCGGTTCCGGTTGCGCACGGCGTAGGCGATGAGAATGAAGTCCCCGCCGCACAGCACAGCGTGGATGACCAAAGCCCACGCGAAAAACAGACGGTAATCCGGAAAGTACCCGGCCAGCACCACCAGCAACGCACTGATGGCCAGAAAAGGCGCGATGGCCAGCGGAATAATTTCCCGGAGGTGAACCACGTGGCGGTTGGCGCACGTGTACACGGCCAGGGCCTTGGTAGCAAAGGAGAAACGGATGTCCGCTGCTCCCATTCCCTTGTATACCAAGGCGTGAATGCCCTCGTGGAGCGGCAGCAGCACCCCAAACACCACCGCGAGGGCCAGTAGTC
>JACMKY010000007.1 GCA_014379925.1 Cytophagales bacterium
ATTCATTTTTTAACCCTTTACATTTGCAGTCCGTTTACCAAAAGCAGCGTCAACTGCGTTATTTTTCCCTACAATGGCCAACCACAAGTCCGCCCTCAAGCGCGTTCGTTCCAACGAAGCCAAACGTTTGAGAAACCGTTTCCAAGCCAAAACCACCCGTACCTTCGTTAAGAAGCTGCGCCTGACTACCGACAAGGCCGCCGCGCAGGAACTGTACCGGCAAGTTGCCTCCATGCTCGACAAACTGGCGAAACGCAACATCATCCACAAGAACAAAGCTTCTAACAACAAGTCCAAGCTGGCCCGCTACGTAAATTCACTGGCGACCACCTTGCCGGCTCCGAACGCAACGGCGTAAGCCGCTGGGGCATCTTCCTGCTCTTTCCTAACCCACCGGCCCCCAGGCTTGGTGGGTTCGTTGTTTTGCGGATGGCCGCCCCGCGGGGTGCCGCCCAGGAGCCGGTTGCCGGACATTTGTTCCCTGCCCCGCGCTTCCTTATCTTGCCGTTCAATTTTTTCGGCATGAAAGAAAACGATTACACTCCGAACCGGAAGATACTCAGTTGGGCGGAAGAGGATCGGCCGCGCGAGAAACTGCTGCTCAAAGGCAAGGCCGCGCTCTCGGACGCCGAACTGATCGGCATCCTGCTGGGGTCGGGCACCGTTGCCCTGTCGGCGGTGGACCTGGCCAAGCAGATTCTCAACAGCGTAGACAACAACCTGCACCAACTGGCCAAACTTTCGGTCAAGGACCTCGAAAAATTCAAGGGAATCGGGGAAGCCAAGGCCATCGCCATCGTGAGTGCCCTGGAACTGGGGCGGCGGCGAAAGGAGGGCGACATTCCGAGGCGGATCAAGATCACTGGCTCGGCCGACGTCTACGAAACGATGAAACCTCACCTGATGGACTTGCCGCACGAGGAATTCTGGGTGGTGTTGCTCAACCGGGCCAACGTCGTTCTGAAGACGGCGCAGATAAGCGCGGGCGGGGTGTCGGGCACGGTGGCCGACCCGAAAATGATTTTCAAGGCGGCCCTCGAACACCTGGCCAGCGCCGTCATTCTGGTGCACAATCACCCGTCGGGCAACCTGACGCCCAGCCAGGCCGACCGCGAATTGACCAAGAAACTCCGGGAGGCCGGAACGGTACTGGAGGTGCCGGTGTTGGATCACCTCATCTTTGCCGACAACCAATACCTCAGTTTTGCCGACGAAGGATTTTTGTAGGGACAAAGCGTATGGAAACGGCGAAGAAAGCAAACCCCATTTATTTTTTCGGCATCGTGCTGGTGATGGTAACCATCATTGCGTATACTTTCACCGACACTGGGGTGAAAGAAAATTACGAAGAACAAGTGTTGAAATTCCGGACCGAGAACGAACGGTTCTTCCGCGAACAACAAGGCTCGCCCATTGAAGACAAAACCTCGTTTCGGGGACTGGATTACTTTGAACCTTCCGCCGAGTACCGGATCCTGGCCGTTTTGGAGCGCATTACCACGGGCGATTCAGTGATGATGCAGATGAGCGACGGCAAAAAGGAAACGTACGGCAAGTACGCCCACGCCACGTTTCAACTGGGTGGCAAGTCGCACCGGCTGCTGCTGCTCAAGCACGCCGAAGACGAGAAACTTTTCCTGCCGTTTGCCGACCAGACCAACGGCTTCGATACCTACGGGGGAGGTCGCTACCTGGATCTGACGCCCGAAAGGGACCTGGATAAGCTGATGATTGATTTTAATTTCGCCTACAATCCCTACTGCGCCTACAACAAGAACTACAGTTGCCCCCTGCCACCGCGGGGCAACTTCCTGAACGTTGAAATCCGGGCGGGCGAAAAAGACTATTCCCGGCCGGAGAAGAAGTAGACCAGATTCCTAATTTTGATCTTTGGCCAGTGGATGGTTGCCGTCCACTGGCCACCACCCACGATGAAAATATCCCTCAACTGGCTGAATCAGTACATTTCCCTGGCGGAACCGGCGGCGGAAATCGCCGGCCTGCTCACCGGCTCGGGCCTGGAGGTCGAACGCATCGACGAAGTGGAAAGCATTCCGGGGGGCCTGCGCGGGTTGGTGATCGGGGAGGTGCTGACCTGCGTCAAACACCCCGCCGCCGACAAATTGAGCCTGACTACCGTCGATACGGGCAACGGGGTGGTGTCGCCCATCGTATGCGGGGCTCCCAACGTGCGGGTGGGCCAGAAAGTGGTAGTGGCTGCCGTGGGTACTACGCTGCATCCAACCGGAGCGGATGGGCTTCCCGGCGAACCGTTTACCATTAAGAAGGCCAAAATCCGGGGGGAAGCCTCGGAGGGTATGATCTGCGCCGAGGACGAAATCGGCCTGGGCACCTCGCACGAGGGAATTCTGGTGCTCGATACGGACCTTCCCAACGGCACGCCCGCCGCAGTCTACTTCGGGCGTCAAACGGATTATTCGCTGGAAATCGGGCTGACGCCCAACCGGGCCGACGCGGCTTCGCACCTGGGGGTGGCCCGCGATTTGAAGGCCCTGCTCAAGCGGCCCGTCCAGCTTCCTTCGGTGGCCGACTTCCGGGTTGACAGCCCGGCGTTTTCCCCGGCGGTGTTGGTGGAAAACCCGGCCGCCTGCCCGCGCTACTGCGGCTTGACCCTGGGTGGACTAACCGTACGCGAATCGCCGGACTGGCTCCAGAATCGCCTCCGGTCCATCGGGTTAACGCCCATCAACAACGTGGTGGACGTGACCAACTTCGTGTTGCACGAACTGGGCCAGCCCCTGCACGCCTTCGATGCCGATGCCATTACCGGCGGCCGGGTGGTGGTGAAGACGCTGCCCGCCGGAACGCCCTTCGTGACGCTCGACGGCCAGGAGCGCAAGCTGGCGGCTTTCGACCTGATGATCTGCAACGCCGAGGAGCCGATGGGCATCGCCGGGGTGTTTGGGGGCGCCAAGTCGGGTGTCAAGCCCGGAACAACGCGGATTTTCCTGGAAGGCGCGCATTTCTCTCCCGAATCCATTCGAAAGACGGCCCAATTCCACGGCTTGAAAACCGACGCTTCTTTTCGTTTCGAGCGGGGTACCGACCCGAACCTGCCCGTGTACGCCCTGAAGCGAGCTGCCTCGCTGCTCCGGGAAGTGGCCGGGGGGCAGGTCACCTCCGAGATCGTGGACCATTACCCCCACCCCATCCTGCCCGCGGAAGTGAGGGTCACGTACCGAAACATTGACCGGTTGGCAGGCACGGTGATTGACCGGAATACCATCAAGGAAATCCTGCAGAACCTGGACATCGGGCTGCTGGAAGAAAACGCGGAAGGCCTGCGTCTGTCGGTGCCGCCCTATCGCGTGGACGTGACGCGCGAGGCCGATATCGTGGAGGAAATCCTGCGCATATACGGCTTCGACCGCGTGGCGATTGCGCCTCACCTGAACGCATCGTACCTGGCGGAATTTCCGGTGGTGGACAAGAACCGATTGCAGTATAACGTGACGCAGGCGTTGGCGGCCCACGGATTCCACGAAATCATCACCAATTCGCTCACCAAGCCCGCCTACGCCGAGGCCATCCGTCCCGTTGGTGGCATTCCTCCGGGGGAGGGAACGACCCGGGGGGAAGACGTGGTGATGCTCAACAAGCTGAGCGAAGACCTGGGCGTGATGCGCCAGACATTGCTCTTTTCCGGTCTGGAAGTGCTGGCCCACAACCTGAACCGAAGGCAGAAAGACCTGAAAGTGTTCGAATTCGGAAAGGTATATTACCGGGCCGAAGGCAAGTACGCGGAGAAGAGCCGCCTCGCGCTGTTGGTCACGGGCGGCAAAGGGGCCGAAAGCTGGCAGACCCCCCCGCGTCCCGCCGACTTCCACGACGTGGCCGGGCCGGTGACGAACGTGCTGGCTCAACTGAACGTGCGGGGTTGGACGAGTCGGGAAGCGGATCAACGCCTCTGGCAGTACGGGCTCACCTACGAACTCAACCGGAAAGCAGTGGTGACTTTCGGACGGGTGTTGCCGTCGCTGGCCAGGCTGGCTGACGTGAAACAAGCCGTCTTCTACGCTGACTTCGATTGGGACTACTTAACCCGCTCCTACCACGGCGATCTGGCGGCGACGGAGATAGCCAAGTTCCCCGAAGTGCGTCGCGACCTGTCGCTGGTGATCGACCAGCGGGTGACCTTCGAGGAAATCCGCACCCTGGCCCTCAAGCAAGAGCGCAGCCTGCTCCGCGCCGTCAACGTGTTCGACGTGTACGAAGGGGAAAACATCGGCCCGGACAAGAAATCGTATTCGGTCAGTTTTATCCTGCAGGATGACCGCCAAACCCTGACTGATCAAGTGATCGACCGTACCATGCAGAAACTGATGACCTCCTTCGAAAAAGAGTTGAATGCCGTAATCCGAAAGTAGCAGACAGTGGACGGTGACGAGACGGGCGGCGAAGGAAGTTCGTGGGTCGGCTTGGTGTTCTTCGGCCGCAACTGACAATATTGACTACCTCCCTCAACCATCTGCTGTTAACCATTCACGCGCCATGGCCGACGACGTGCTGCTTTTGATGAAACTGCAATCCCTGGAGGAGAAAATCCGTCAGTTGGTTGCCCGGTGTGATTCGTTGAAAGCGGAATTGAAGGAGTCGGGCTTGGAGAACAAGGCGTTGAAAGAGTTGGTCGGCAAGCAGTCGGAAGAAATAAAAGGGCTTCAAAAAAAACGGATCGAGCCGGCGGATCATTTTCATAATCGGGATAAAATCAGTAAGATTGTGGGATTTAGATTCGCAGATTACGACGATCCGAAAGGATTGAAGGAAAAGTTGGACGAGTACATCCGGGAGATCGACCAGTGCATTGCACTGCTGGGCAAGTAACCCTTGGTTTTTGAATGGGAGAATTATCTATTAAGATACGGATATTCGACCGGGAGTACCCGATGAAAACCTCGGCCAGTGAAGAGGAACGGTTACGGAAAGCGGGCAAAGCTGTCAACGAACAGATGGAGCTGTTCCGGACCAAGCACGGAAAGGACGACATACAAGATTTGCTGGCGATGGTCGCCATTGTTGCCATGGCAGAGAAGTTGAAAATGGATGATCGCGGGGCGCAGACGCAGCGCACCGTTGCCGATAAAATTACTTATCTGGAAAAACTCATTACTTCCTCGCTGTAGTCCTCCGGCGCCTTGCCGCTTCGCCGTCCGTTTTGGTTGGGTAACCCAAACCTGTCCTTCCCCCGCGTAAGCCGTTTCCAACGCCTTTCTTCCCACCGGTGTGTCGTCTTCAGCACGGCAATTATTTTTTCACTTTAACCAAAAAAACATATGCCAAACCTCGTGTATGTACTGATCGCCGCGCTGGTCGGACTGGCGGCCGGCGTGCTCATCGGCAGGGTATTGCTCAAGCAAGCCTTCGGCCGTCAGGAAGAGGAAGCCCGCGAACGGGCGCAGTCTATCGTGAAGGAAGCGGAAATGACCGCCGAAAACATCAAGCGAGACCGGGTTCTGGAAGCCAAGGAAAAATACCTCAAGCTGAAGACAGAGTTCGAAGAGGAGATGAACCGCAAGAAGAACATCCTGATTACCAACGAAAACAAGCTGAAACAGCGCGAGCAGCAGATATCGCAGATGCTGGAGCAGAACAAGCGGCGGGAAGGGGAATTGAACACCCAGAAGGATACCCTTACCCAGCAGACTGAAACCACCGCCAAAAAGCGCGAGGAAGCCGAACGGATGCTGGCTTCGCAGGTGGCGCAACTCGAAAAGATCGCCAACCTGACCGCCGAGGATGCCCGCAACCAACTGGTGGACGCCCTCAAGAATGAGGCCCAGAGCCTGGCTTCCTCGTACGTCAAATCCATTGTGGAGGAAGCTAAACTTACTGCCACCAAGGAAGCCAAGAAAGTAGTCATTGAAACCATCCAGCGGACGGCCACCGAACACGCCATCGAGAACTGCGTTTCGATCTTCAACATCGAGAGCGACGATGTCAAGGGTAAGATTATCGGGCGCGAGGGGCGCAACATCCGCGCCCTGGAAGCGGCCACCGGCGTGGAGATCATCGTGGACGACACGCCCGAGGCGATCGTAATTTCCGGCTTCGATCCGGTGCGCCGCGAAATCGCCCGCCTGTCGCTGCACCGCCTCGTCACCGACGGACGGATTCACCCCGCCCGCATCGAAGAGATTGTGGCCAAGACGCGCAAGAACATCGAGGACGAGATCGTGGAAATCGGCGAACGTACCGTGATCGACCTGGGTATCCACGGCCTGCACCCCGAATTGATCAAGCTGGTGGGCCGGATGCGCTTCCGGTCTTCCTACGGACAGAACCTGTTGCAACACTCGCGCGAGGTAGCCAAACTTTGCGCCACCATGGCCGCTGAATTGGGCCTGAACGCCAAGCTTGCCAAACGCGCCGGCCTGCTGCACGACATCGGCAAGGTGTGGCCCGAAGAACCGGAACTGCCCCACGCCGTCTTGGGGGCCGAGTTGGCCAAGAAATACAAGGAGAATCCGGAAGTGTGCAACGCCATCGGCGCGCACCACGACGAGATGGAGATGACGACGATGATCTCGCCCATCGTCCAGGTCTGCGACGCCATCAGCGGCTCGCGCCCCGGTGCGCGCCGCGAAATGATGGAATCGTACATCAAGCGGCTCAAAGACCTGGAGGAGCTGGCGGTAAGCTTTCAGGGGGTGACCAAGTGCTACGCCATCCAAGCAGGGCGCGAATTGCGCGTGATGGTGGACGCCGAAAACGTGACCGACGAAAAGGCCAGCACGCTTTCGTTCGACATCTCGCAGAAGATCGAGAAAGACATGCAATACCCCGGCCAGATCAAAGTCACCGTGATCCGCGAGATGCGCGCGGTGAGCTACGCGAAGTAGGATTGAAAAGGTTGATGGAATTGGACTGGGCTGCTGCGCAGCCGGGCCGCCGGTTCGGCTACTCCGCAAGGGTCGCAGGCAGATGATTTTCGTTACTCGTACATTTTCGGCAAAGCCGCTCCGGGAACGGGGCGGCTTTTTCTCTTATTTTGTCCGTTTTATACCCTCGTCCGACTACCTTTGTCCGTCACTTTCAACCCTTTCAACCGATGCCCAGGATTACTGTCCGCCCCGACCGCGTCTTCGAAGTCAGCCAGGAAGAAGCTGGTTTGCTGATCAACCAGGTACCCTTCGTCTGGGATTTGCTGGCAACCGGCCCGCGCACGTTCCACATCCTGTACCAGAATCGTTCCTACCACGCCGAGGTGGTGAACGCGGACCACGAAAGCAAGGTATTTACGTTCCGCATCAACCACCGTTCTTACCAGGTGCAAGTGCAGGATCAGTTCGACCTGCTGCTGGAGCGAATGGGATTCAACCAGGCCAACGCGATCCGCGTCGGACTGGTCAAGGCACCCATGCCCGGCCTCATTCTCGACATTCGCGTGATGCCGGGCGATGAGGTGCGGAAGGGAGACCCAATCGTAATTCTGGAGGCGATGAAGATGGAAAATATCATCAAATCACCCGGCAACGGTCAGGTGAAAGTGGTAAAGGTACAAAAGGGCGATAACGTGGAAAAGAATCAGGTGCTGCTGGAATTTTAGTCGATGAAAGGGGATGCCGGCAGGAGACTATTGCGTTTCCTTTTTTCCGGTCTCCGGCACGCCATCCTCCCGTGGTTTGCCTTCTCCCTTCCCAACTATTCAGTAAATCCTTTATCTTTACCCGATTTTCTGACTCAATCCCCCATGGTACAAAACCGCTACAAACGAATCGTATTGAAATTGAGTGGGGAAGCCCTGGCGGGTGGGCAAGGCTTCGGCATTGACTCCAGTATTCTCCAACGGTACGCGGTGGAGATCAAGAAAGTCGTTGAAAATGGCACCCAGGTGGCGTTGGTGGTGGGCGGCGGCAACATCTTCCGGGGCGTGGAGGGGGAGCATTCGGGGATTGACCGCGTACAGGGCGATTACATGGGCATGCTGGCGACGGTGATCAATGCCATGGCCTTGCAGAGTGTGCTCGAAAGCATCGGCCAGTTCACCCGGCTCATGTCGGGCATCCGCATGGAGCAGGTCTGCGAACCTTTCATCCGTCGTAAAGCCGTGCGGCACCTCGAAAAGGGCCGCGTCGTCATATTCGGGGCGGGGATCGGCAACCCGTACTTCACCACCGATTCGACGGCCAGCCTCCGCGCCATTGAGATTGAGGCGGACGTGGTATTGAAAGGCACGCGGGTAGATGGCGTATATACCGCCGATCCGGAAAAAGACCTTTCGGCTACGCGCTACTCCAACATTTCCTTCGACGAAGTATACCGGCAGGGATTGAACGTGATGGATATGACGGCTTTTACCCTCTGCAAGGAAAACGATCTGCCCATCATCGTCTTTGACATGAACAAACCCGGCAACCTCCTCCGCGTGGTGCAGGGCGAGAAAATAGGCACCCTTATTCAATGAACAATTAACAATGATAATTGATAATTGAAAAGAAATGGAAGAAATACAGCTGTTTCTGGACGATGCCCGGGAAACCATGGACCGGGCGGTGAAGCACACGACCATTGAATTGTCCAAGATCCGCGCGGGCAAGGCCATGCCCTCCATGCTCGACGGCTTGAAAGTGGAATACTACGGCGTGATGTCGCCGATCGGGAACGTGGCCACGGTCAACACTTCCGATGCCCGTACCCTGGCGATCAGGCCCTTCGAAAAAAAGATGCTGAATGAAGTAGAGCGGGCCATCCGCAACAGCGACCTAGGCCTGTCGCCCAACAACGACGGCGAGATCATTCGCTTGAGCATCCCGCCCCTCACCGAAGAAAGACGGCGCGAACTGGTGAAGCGGGTGAAGAACGAAATTGAAACCGGCAAAATCAACATCCGCAACATCCGCAAAGACACCAACGAGTCGTTGCGGGCGTTGCTCAAAGAAAGTGTTTCGGAGGATGACGTGAAACGCGCCGAAGAAAAAGTGCAGACCCTCACCGACAGCTACATCAGCAAGATGGATGGCCTTTACAACGCCAAGGAGGCCGAAATCATGACCGTCTGAAGAAACGCCCTTTTTTCCCTACCCGATGAATCCCGACGAACTGAAAACTGCTTTCACCCGCTTGTACGGGAACGCGGGGGACGTTCACGTTTTTTTTGCCCCCGGACGGGTCAACCTCATCGGTGAACACATCGACTACAACGGTGGGTACGTGTTTCCCGGGGCACTCACCATCGGCACCTTCGCGCTGGCTCGCCGCCGCAACGATCACCTGATCCGGCTTAATTCCCTCAACGCCGGGGGAGAAGTCGTGGTGGATACGCGGGCGGACATCCGGTTTGATGAAAAGGACGGCTGGGGTAACTACCCCAAGGGCGTGTGCCTTTTCCTGCGCAACGAGGGCTATTCCCTGGGCGGCTACGATATCCTGTACTGGGGCGATCTGCCCGATGGCGCGGGTCTCTCCTCCTCGGCCGCCCTGGAAGTGGTCACGGGCTTTCTGCTCCTGACCCTGGGCACCTCCGTCGCGCCGGCCCCGCCGGGTGAGGAAGTTGATAAGGTGTGGCTGGCTCAGCTTTGTCAGAAAGTGGAGAATCAGTTCATCCACGTAAACTCCGGCATCATGGACCAGTTCTGCGTGGCCATGGGCAAGCAGGACCACGCCCTCCTGCTCAATACCCAATCGTTGGAATATCAGCACGTACCTTTTCAGTTGCGGGGATACCGCCTGATGGTGATGAATTCCAATAAGCGGCGGGAGTTGATCAACTCCCGGTACAACGAACGTCGTGCCGAGTGCGACCGCGTCCTGGCAATTCTCAACCAACACCACGCGTACCCGAATTTGTGCGCGGCCCCGTGGGAAGCCGTGGCGCAACTGGTGGCCGACGAAACGCTCCGCAAACGCGCCCGGCACGTCATTACGGAAAACCAGCGGGTGCTGAAAGCGGTGGACGTGCTCAAGGCCGGTGACCTGAATACATTTGGTGAGCTGCTCAACGCTGCCCACCAATCCATGCGCGACGATTACGAACTGGTGGGCTTCGAGGTGGACACGCTGGTGGGCGAGTCGCAACGCTACCCCGGCTGCGTGGGCGCCCGGATGACGGGCGGCGACGGCTTCGGCGGTTGCGCCCTCGCCATCGTGAAAGAAGCGAACGCGGCGGACTTCAAGCAACGCATCGGCGACGCCTACGCGCAAAAAACCGGCTTTCGCGCCAGCTTCTATCCCAGCCAGATCGGTGAAGGGGTGCACCGGGTAGCCTGACGGGCGCACCGGGACAAATCACCGGGCGGTTAAACGCGCCAGAAGGGCAAAAACACCCTCTAACAGGGCCGCGAAATTTCGCCTCATACCGCAAATCCCCGCGCGATTGTTCGTAAAGAGGGGCGTTCGTTTACACTTCTCCTAATTAAACGCCCGAAATAGCCATTGAAATTGCAAATAACTACTTTGGTTTATTTGCCGAAACTAATTGTATATTTGTGCCGCACGTTGTTCATCATTTTACCGTGTGTTTCAAGCTCCACAGGTTGTTTAAAAATGGTAAAACGGTTAAACGCTCCAATAGTATGCTTGAGTACATCAAAACCATTTTGCAGAAGGTAAGCTTCGACCGGAAGCTCTTCGAGAAAGAATTAAGGAAAGCGATTGCGATGCTGGTACCCGACGAGGTAAAAACCTTGAAAGTCTGGTGTTACGAGAAGTTTGGAAAAATTTACCGCGTGGTTTTGAACCAATGTTTCTCGAATGCCGTCTAACCCAACGGTTGGTTCTCTCCCTGTCTACCCGGCCTCCCGCACTTACCCGCGGGAGGCTTTTTTTGTCTTCTGCGTTAATTCATTGCCGCTTCCGGGTTGGCCTTTCGGATTCTTGCCGCGCAATATCTCTTCCTGATTTTTTAGCAACTGGCAGCATCTCCGGGCTAGTTCCGACCAGAATGGCGTTGCCCGGGTAAGCGCGCGACCCGCAACAATCGACACGCCTTACTCAACTTGACCGATTGATTGGTCAGGCTTTGCACGGCCTATGATTTACAACTGCTTCACTTCGGGGCCGGAGCATTTCACCGGTCGAACTGGACACGCTTGCCCATTACTGACCCGTCAAAGCGGCCTTCGGCGTAGGCCAAGTGCCCCGATACCAGGGTGTGGGTAATGCGTGAGCGGAATACCTGGCCCGCGAAAGGCGACCAGCCGCACCGGTACAGGATTGCATCGTCGTTTACTTCGCTGGTTTGGTGGAGGTCTACCAGCACCAGGTCGGCCCAGTAGCCCTCGCGCAGGTAGCCCCTTTCCGTCACGCGGAAGCAGTCGGCGGGAGCGTGGCACATTTTCTCCACGATCTTCTCCAACGAAATTCGGCCTCGGTGATGAAACTCCAGCATGGCCAGCAGGGAATGCTGCACCAGCGGCAAACCCGAGGGGGCATTCCAGTACCCGGCTTGTTTCTCGACCCACGTGTGCGGGGCGTGGTCGGTGGCAATGACGTCGAGCGTGTCGTCGAGCAGGGCGGCCAGCAGGGCTTCCCGGTGATGCGGCTCCTTGATGGCCGGGTTGCACTTGATCTGCGGGCCCAGGCGGTCGTAGTCGGTCCGATCGAACCAGAGGTGGTGCACGCAGACCTCCGCCGTGATGCGTTTCTCGCGCAAGGGAAGTTGGTTGTTGAAAAGGGGAAGTTCGTCGGCGGTAGAAAGGTGCAGTACGTGCAGGCGCGTACCATACTCCCTGGCCAGGCTCACGGCCAGCGAAGAAGACTTCAGGCACGCCTCGACACTGCGGATGTCGGGGTGCACCGACGCGGGCGGGTGGTCGCCGTACTGCTGGCGGAACCGGGCGGCGTTGGTGCGTACGGTGGCTTCGTCTTCGCAGTGCGCAGCCACGAGCAGTGGGCTCTGGCGGAAAATCTGCCGCAGGGTTGCTTCGTTGTCGACCAGCATGTTGCCCGTCGACGATCCCATGAATACCTTGATGCCGCATACGTGGCGCGGGTCGGTTCGGAGCACTTCGGTCAGGTTATCGTTGGAGGCGCCCATGTAAAAGGAGTAATTGGCGAGCGAAGTACGGTCGGCGATCCGGTATTTGTCCGCCAGCAGGGCCTGGGTGAGCGTGTTGGGCACGGTGTTGGGCATTTCCATGAACGTGGTCGTGCCCCCCGCCACCGCGGCGCATGCTTCCGACTGAATGGTTGCCTTGTGGGTAAGGCCGGGTTCGCGGAAATGTACTTGGTCGTCAATCACGCCGGGCAGGAGATAGCGGCCGTTGGCATCCAGGCGAACGGCGGCTGGCAGGTGCGCCAGATCACCGCCGATGCGCTCGATCCGGCCGTTCTTCACCCACACGTCGGCTTCGGATTGCCGGCCTTCGTTTACCAGACGGGCGTTGAGCAGGAGAAGGGAACGCATGCGGAATGCCGGATGAAAGCAGCAAAGGTGCGGATTTGCTACCACAGTTGGGTAAGGGCGTAAGAGAATAAAAAATTCTCGGCTGGACCATTGAACGGGGCCGCGAGGCGTACTCGTGCATCCTCTCCGGTGGTTTTCTCGTAAAAATCACGGACCAAACCGTTGATTCATGGCCGACAATTTTGATTACGCGCTGGATTTCCGGCAGGTGGATTTTCGGGCGCATCCGGAATGCTACCGGGTGGGCAAGGGTGAGCAGGGCGTTTTGGTGGTAGAACCCTACAAGTCCGAAATTTTGCCCCACTGGCGGTTCAAGGACCCGGCAACGGCCCGGCAGTCTTCCGAAACCATTCACGGCTTGTTTCTGGATTACCTGGCCAAAAGCGATTTCGTGGGAGCCGATATGGCCAGGAAATTCCTGCAAATGGGTTACACGCGCGCCCGTCGGTACGCCAACCACCGTTCGGGCCGCAAGTACGCCAGCAACCCCCAGCGCGAAACCACGCCCGAAGCAGAGCGTCAAAAACGCCACGAGGCCCAGCTGCCACTGGATCCCGATCCGGTCAAAGCGGCGGCGGCCGAGTTATTCCGGGAGAAATGGATACTGGCCAGGCAAAACCCCGATTACCTCGACCAGATGCAGCGACACCGGGCCGCCCACGAAAGCAACGCACCCCGGAACGAAACCTCCGCCCTGGCTTACTTCAACCAACGGCGCCAAAAAGAAGAAATGGCGAAAAATAAAGGATGATCCACGGGACAACAATGCCCGACTACCCGTTACACGAAAGTACCTGACTGCCTCCCATGCGCACTCTCTTTCTCCCGGTGGTTGCTGCCGTGCTGGGAGCACTCTTCCTGACCGGTTGCGGCGGGGTAAAAACCCTGCGTCAAGCCCTGCGGGCCGCGCCCTACGAAAAATACGCGGAGTCGTTGCGAACCGCCAACCTCGAAAAAACCGCCCTGGGCCAGGATTGGCTGACTGCCGGCCGGCAGGCCCTGCGCGATTCACTCCTCGTCGCCCTGCCCTTCCGGGAAACGGGTTACTTTGCGGCCGATCAACCGGGCGCGGTGGGCTACTGGGTGCCCACGCGCCGTGGCGAGAAATTGGTGATCACCGTAGCAACCCAGGCCCGACAACCCATGCGGGTCTTCGTAGACGTTTTCGACCGCGAACCCGACGACCAGCAACCCGGTGGCTTTAAACTGAGGCGGGTGGCCTACGCCGACAGCGCCGGCCGGACGCTGGAATACGAACCCAAACGCGACGGTACGCACCTGATCCGGCTGCAACCGGAATTGTTGCGGAGCGGACAGTACACGGTCAGCATCCAAAACCAGCCCAGCCTGGGCTTTCCCGTTCGCGGCAAAGGCAATTCGGCCGTGCAGAGTCTGTTCGGCGTCCCGCGCGACGGCGGACGGCGCATCCACGAGGGCGTGGACATTTTCGCACCCCGGCGAACCCCGGTGGTAGCCGTTTCGGAAGGCTACGTCACCGGCGTGAACGAAAACCAACTGGGAGGAAAAGTAGTGTGGTTGCAGGACGAGGAACGACGCATTACGCTTTATTACGCACACCTGGACAGCCAATTGGTGCGCACTGGCCAGCCGGTGCAACCGGGCGACACGGTGGGCTTGGTGGGCAACACGGGCAATGCGCGCTATACGCCTTCGCACCTGCACTTCGGCATCTACACCGGCGAAGGAGTCGTTGATCCCTACCCATTCATTCGCCAGGCAACCAGCCCGTTCAAAACCATCACCGCCGATTTGTCCAGATTGGGTGAATGGACGAGGACGTCGGTTCCCAAATCCAACGTCCGGCTGGCGCCCGAGCCGAAGGCAACTTCTTTGGGAGAATTACCCAAACACGCGCCGTTGCAGGTGTGGGCAGGAGCGGGCGGCTGGTACCGCGTTGCTACGCCCGATGGACGGCGGGGCTACGTGGCGGCAACTTCGTTGGAAGGGCTGGCGAGGCCGGTTCGGACGGTCAGTTTAGCCGCGTCCGCGCCGCTGTTTGATTTCCCGGATTTCCGGGCCGCGTCCCTCGACAGTCTGGCCGCGGGCACGTCCGTGTCAGTGCTGGCCGTTTCCGGTTCTTTCCAGTACGTTCGGACCCCGCTGGGCAAGCTAGGCTGGCTGGCAAAGGAGTAGCGATGCATCAGGTCGGTACCGGAGCTAACCGCTTTTCAACAAAAAACCAGTCGCCTGAAAGGGCAACTGGCTGGCACGTACGAAACTTTCCTGCCGGTTCAGGAACGGAGGGCTTCCTCCAAATCATGACAATATTGGATATCGAATTGCTTAAGGTCGAAAGCGGGGTTATTTTTCATTATTTTTTCCCGGCCGATTGCTACGCTTTGAACGAACAGGGCATCCTGGGGCAGGATCTTGCGGTATACCCGCAATCCCCGCTGCAGCATTTCGGGCTTCCACTCCACATGATACCATTCCATGGATGGCTGGTGGAACACCTTCAGGCTGCTCTTGTCAAAAATCATTTTCGTAACCGGCTCTTTTCTGGACAACGCCGTCACGCAGGCGAGCAAGTTCTGAAAAGCGGGGAGCGGCACAAATTTACCCTTGAAAGTGAGAATTACGGTTTGCCCCTCGGGCAGGTACTCGACCTTGCCCGACTGGGTGGCGGCGACGAGTTTGGATGTCAACGTTAGCATAAGAGTGTCTTTAAGTGTTAGTTGGTCCTGAATGATTCACCGTGGATGAAAGAAAGCGTAAATAAGTGAGTAGGCAATCCCCGTGGCGAAGCAGGTTTCGCGTTGTTTTTTCAGTTGCTTTCAAAAAACCGCGTTCATTTTTTCGCTGCCTAATGCCTCTTTTTTCACTTATCCGGTAAGAAATGAAACCTGGTTGAGAAACTGATCCCTCGGATGCGGGTAACCGGCCACCACTTTGTCCGCGGCTGCCCTTTTTCTTCGTGTAAGTAATTGATGCAATTGAGTCGGTTGCGACCGGCTTTGGCCCATCGGTTATGAGCGGTCCAATGGCCCTTGACACCGTGGAAAATTTGTATTTTGGCCCATTCCGGCGGCCATCCTGAACAAAAGCCTAAAAAAGTACACTGACGAGCCGGAAGCTTTGGTTCACTTTCGTGTGGTTTGGTTAACGCAACAAAAGCCCCGCGGATCCGGGTCCGGCGGGGCTTTTGTTGATCTATTGCCGAAGGACGGCTCGACGGGTGTCGCCGACTGAGATTCCGGGAGTGGAAATCGGGAACCAGGTAATTCTTTCAGGCTCCCGGCGGGGTGTCTTCCGTGGCTACTTAATTCAGGGTGGCCTCCAGGGTGATATTTACCGCTGACAAGGCCTTGGAAACCGGACAGTTGGCCTTGGCGACGGCGGCCAGTTCCTCAAATTTGGCTTGGTCCAGACCCGGCACTTTCGCCGATAAGGCCAGGTGAATGCCGGCAATCTCGAAACCTCCGTCCTTGCTCTCCATCGTGACGGTGGCCCGCGTGGTCAATTCATCGGCGGTGTGGCCGGCGCTGTCCAGTTGAAAGCTCAGGGCCATGGTGAAACACCCGGCGTGGGCGGCAGCAATGAGTTCCTCGGGATTGGTACCCGCCTGGCCGTCTTCGCTTTTGAAGCGAGTGGCAAACGAGTAGGGCGTGTCGGACAAGACGCCGCTGGTGCTGGTAAGGCGACCTTTGCCTTCCATTCCGGAACCGTTCCATACGGCGGTTGCATTTCTTTTCAGTGCCATGAATCAGGTTGTTTAAAGTGAAAAGCGAAGTTGGGCAAATTTCCCGTCAGCCACGCCGATCCACCCGCAAAAGTCCGGAAATCCGCGCCGCGTACCCGTTCGACTCGCTGGGGCAGCAAGTTTTCCCCCCAAAAAGTACCCGCGTTCTTTTTCCTTTCCGATGGCTTGCCTCCCCTGATCCCGCCTCCGGGGCGACCCCCGCTAGAAAGCACCCACCCGGGCTCAGGGCGGACAAGCCAGGCGATTCCCGGCTTCCGGCCAGGAATCGCCCGCGCCAACGACCCGTCGGAAAACCCTTCGTCGGAGAAAACCTTCCCCTTCGGTGACGCTTCGCCGGGAAAAGCCTACACGCCCGACGGGACTGCGGACGCCGGACGAAGGGATTTTCTGGTACCTTGGACAAAGTCTTCCAACGGCAATCCTCCCATGAACAATCGATTTGAACTGATTGAATACGCCGACGCCAGTTCCGAAGTGAAAGCCCTCTACCAGGAGACCATGCAGGAACTGAACATTCCCTTCGTGCTCAACTGGTTCAAGTGCCAGGGTAACAATCCCGTTCTCTTGCGCGGCAACTGGACCAAACTCCGGTCAACCCTGCTAACGGGCCAGATACCGTTCGTTCTCAAGCAACTGATCATCTATAACATTTCCTCCAACAAGGGCTGCCAGTATTGCGCCCACGCGCACGGGGTGATGGCCAACAGCCTGAGCCGGACCTTGACGGGACGCGACGACATCAAGTTGACCGAAAACATCGACAGCGATTACATTCCCTCCTCCTACAAAACCGCCATTCAGGTGGTTACCCACTGCGCGCTCAACCCCGGATCCACCACGGACGGAGACTTTGACCGGCTTCGTGACGAAGGGTATTCCAATGCGGACATCCAGGAACTGATGTCACTAGCCGATCTGGCCAATATGCTCAACACGATCGCCGACATCTCCGGCATCAAAATCGACAACGAACTCATGGAAACCAAGTAACGCTTGCGGGTACCGGATGCTTGCGGACGAAGCGAAAACGAATAGAATGCCAATCAAGGTGGTGCCGGGACCGATGGACCAGAAAGTTGACCTGCAGCAGTCCCAGCGACTCCGTTACGAGGCCTTTTCTCATTTTGCCACCGAAGTGAACAAGGCCAGCGACGTGGAGGCCGTTGGCCGTTCGTTGAGCACCCACGTGAAATTCATGCTCGACGCCTTCCTGCTCCGGGTGGCGTACCGCTACGAGCAGAGTTACCTCTTCTTCGAAGCCTCCCGGGGCAGTTGTACCGTCGTCGACCGGGAACCCCGGCACGAGTTCGTCGTCTTTGAATCCGCGCTGCTGCACAGTGGTTTCCCCCTTTTTCTGGGAAGCGAGGACATTGAACAGGACCCGACTTTCAGTGGCAGCCTGTTTGATCACCCTAAGCTGGTGAGTTTTTACGCGCTTCCCGTTCGCATCAGCCCGCGTCACCACCTGGTCATTTCCGTGGGCAACAAGGAATCGTCCCGCTACTCCGACGTTGACTTCCGCTTTCTGCGGCTCATCGGGGAAGTGCTTTCCGGCAAGCTGTCCCAGCTACTGCTGCTCCGAAGGGTCGAAAGCAAGAACGAGGAACTGGAAGACGCCAACGCCCAACTCACCCGCCTCAACAACCAGATCGGGGAACTCAATCAAAGCCTGGAGCGAACGGTGGCGGAGAGGACCAGCGATCTCCGAACGGCCAATGAAGAGTTGAGCATCCTCTTTTACCGGACTTCCCACGACTTTCGAAGACCACTGACCACCATCATGGGCCTGGTCCAGGTGGCTGAGATGACCGTCATCGACGAAGAAGCGTTGCAATTGTTCGGGAACTGCCAACGGGTGGTGGTTGAAATGGACGCGATGCTCACCAAGCTGAGTGCGCTGGGGTACTACCAGTCGTCGTACACAACCACGCGTTCGTTGGATTTCACCCCGATTTTGGGGGCTTTGCGCGCCAAGTTCGCGGAAACGGCCGCCAAAGCCGGCATTGACTTGCGCTTCAACCTCTACCTGAAAGACACCTTCCATTCCGATCCAGCGATCATTCTCTTCATCCTGGAGAACCTGATTGAAAACTCGATCCAATTTTGCGGTCGGTATCCGTACGTCGAATTAGACGTTTACCAAGAAAACCTGGCCTTGGTACTCCGGGTGGCCGACAACGGACAGGGAATCGAGGCGAACCAAATGACCCGGATATTTGAGATGTACTACCGGGCCAACGCGTATTCCAAGGGAAACGGGTTGGGCCTTTACGTGGTCAGGAAGCTGGTGAAGGTACTCGGCGGGGAAGTGGAAGCGCGGAGCGAAGTGGGCCGGGGTTCGGTCTTCACCGTCGTGTTGCCGCCGGGGAAATGACGCCGGCTACCGTACCGGTTGGGGAATTACCGCCAGGCTTTCGTGCCCCTGCCCATCCACCGACTGCACGGCAAACAGGTAATTGTCCTTGGAGTAGGGAAGCGTGGTTTCCGTTTCCTTCACGAAAAAAGTTTTTTCCCACGTCGGGCTGGACGTGGCCCGCATCCGCACGTGATAACCGGCGGGTTTGGCGCCTTTCTGGGGAGCCTCCCAGCGCAGGGTCGTTTTGTTGGTCAGGTTGGCCGTCACGATGCCCACGTTTTCCGGGACGGCGGGGGCCAGGGCCAGGTTGGCCAACGTGGCCAGGTTGACGGCCGCGTTCTTGCGGAGGTATTCATAATCCACAAACTCGGGCAGGTCCCCGTACTGGATGGTTTTTTCCAGGCGCACGTTCTGGTGCTGCTGCTGGTAGTTTTCGTTCATCTCACTCATCCGAACGGCGGTGAAACCCGCCTGCACGAAGGGGGTGTGGTCGCCACCGCGCAGGAAGCGGTCGTTGCGGTAGACCAGCTCCACCGTCATCTGGTCCACGTAACGCTCGCCCGTTTCTTTGATGTAGCGGGCCAATTGCCGGGCCGGGCCGTCGTTCTCGGTAAAGATGCTTTTGCGCAGCTTGGCCATCTCTTCCGTTTCCGCCGCCGGTACGCCTTCGCTGAATACCCGCACGTGCGTGTTGTCGCGCAGGTTGGTTTCGTCGGAAAGCGAGTTGCCGATGATGTCGTTGGTGATCATGGCAATGACGTTCCGCTTTTCCGCCTTCATGCGGTCAGCCGCGTGCCTGGCCCCCAGCAAGCCCTGTTCCTCCCCCTGCACAGCCATGAAAAGGATCGTACAGGGAAACTCCCGACCGGCCATCACCCGAGCCATTTCCATAACAATGGCCACGCCGGAGGCATCGTCGTTGGCACCGGGTGCTTTGCCAGTGCTGTCCATGATGTCGGAGTTGCGCGAATCGAGGTGGCCGCTCACGATGAGTACGCGGTCGTCGCCCGGGTCGGTGCCCTTGAGCGTAGCCACCACGTTGCGCATTTCCACGGGGCGATTCACCCGGCGACCGTCCGGCGGCAGCACAAAGGGGTCTTGCGCCACCGTGAGCCGCCCGCCCGATGCCGCGGCGTACTTCTTCAGCTCCCCTTCCACCCAATTGCGGGCTGCCCCGATGCCTTTCCGGTCGTTTTTGGTCGTGCTGAGCGAGTGGCGGGTTTCGTAACCGGCCATTTTCCGCACGAGGGCTTCCAGGTTGGAAGCCGTGATTTCGTTCACCATCCGGTGAATCAGCGGATCGGATTGACCACCCGGATTCTGCGCAAAGGCAGGGGCAAAAAATGCAAGGGGCAGCAGAAAGGCGACGGTGAGGCGCTGAATACGCATTGGAATGAAAAATAGGTTTGGCCGGGCAACGATTGCCGGCAACGGTTATCCGGGTCCAATCACGCCAGCGACTTGGTTACCGCAACCGTTGCCTGGCTAATCTACGGGTATTTCCCGTGGGTGGGGCAAGCCGACGGTTGTGCGGAATGGTCGAAGTGCTTGCGCCGGCAATTCCACGACCGGCACTTCCGCAAACCGGCTTCGCTTCCCGGCTTTTCAGAGCAAACCCAGGCGTTCGGCGTCGGTCAACAAGCGGCGGTCCGTCGGACGGACGGCGTGCAGATTGCCCACGGCCCGGGCAATCCCCGCGGGATCAAAGCCGCACTCGCGGTGTAGTTCAAGGGGTTCGCCGTGTTCAACAACACGGTCCGGAATGCCCAGGCGCTTCAGCGTCACTGCGTAACCGTGGTCTGCCATGAATTCCGCCACGGCACTGCCGAATCCGCCCATCAGGCAACCGTCTTCCACCGTCAGGATTTTGCTGAAACGGCGGCACACCTCGTGCAGCAGCGCTTCGTCGAGGGGCTTGACAAAACGCAGGTCGTAGTGAGCCGGGTAAATTCCCTCGCCTTCGAGCAGTTGACACACCTGGTCCACGTAGTTGCCGATGTGGCCGATGGTGAGGATGGCCACGCCCTCGCCGTTGCGCACCCGGCGGCCTTTCCCGATTTCCAGCTTTTCGAACGGCGTGCGCCACTGCGGCATCACGCCCTCGCCGCGGGGGTAGCGGATGCTGATGGCTTTTTTATGGTCGGCAAAATCGGGTAGTTGCACCGTGTACATGATGTTGCGGAGTTCCTGTTCGTTCATGGGTGCGAACACGATCAGGTTGGGAACGCAACGCATGTAGGCCAGGTCGTAGGCGCCGTGGTGGGTAGGACCGTCGGCACCGGCGAAGCCCGCCCGGTCGAGGCAGAAAACCACGGGCAGTTCCTGGATGCACACGTCGTGAATCACCTGGTCGTAGGCCCGCTGCATGAACGTGGAATAGATGTTGCAGAAAGGAATCAGCCCCTGCGTAGCCAACCCCGCCGAAAACGTCACGGCGTGCTGTTCGGCAATGCCCACGTCGAAGGCCCGGTCGGGCATGGCCTTCATCATCAGGTTGAGCGAAGAGCCCGAAGGCATGGCCGGCGTGATGCCCACGATCTTGTCGTTTTGCTCCGCCAGTTCCACCAGCGTATGCCCGAATACATCCTGGTACTTGGGTGGCGGCGGCACCTCGTACACCTTCCGGCGGATTTCGCCCGTCACCTTGTCGAACAGGCCGGGGGCGTGCCACTTGGTCTGGTCTTTTTCGGCCAGGGCGTATCCCTTGCCCTTCACGGTGACGCAATGCAGCAGTTTGGGACCGGGAATGTCTTTCAAGTCCTGCAACACACTCACCAGGTGGTTGATGTCGTGGCCGTCAACGGGACCGAAATAGCGCAGGTTAAGCGATTCGAACAAGTTGCTTTGTTTGAGCAGCGTGGCCTTGACGGCACTCTCCAACTTAGCGGCTATTTCGCGCGCGCGTTTTCCCAGTTTACTGAACTTCCCCAGCGCGTTCCACGCTTCGTCGCGGGCCTTATTGTACGTATGGGACGTGGTGATGTCGGTCAGGTACTCCTTCAACGCGCCCACGTTGGGGTCGATGGACATGCAGTTGTCGTTGAGGACGATGAGCAGGTTGGTGTTCGACACCCCCGCGTGGTTCATCCCCTCGAAGGCCAGCCCGGCCGTCATCGCCCCGTCGCCGATCACGGCAATGTGCTGCCTTTCGAGGTCGTTCTTGATCTTGGAGGCTACGGCCATCCCCAGGGCCGCCGAAACGGAGGTGGAAGAATGACCTACCCCGAAGGTGTCAAATTTGCTTTCCTTGCGCCTGGGAAATCCGGAGAGGCCCCCGTAGATTCGGTTGGTACGGAAAGCGTCGCGTCGTCCGGTCAGGATCTTGTGTCCGTAGGCCTGATGACCCACGTCCCACACCAGTTGGTCTTCCGGCGTGTGAAATACGTAGTGAAGCGCCACGGTCAATTCTACCACTCCCAAGCTTGCCCCGAAGTGGCCGCCGTATACGGATACGTTGTCGATGATGAACTGCCGCAGTTCCGTACAGACTTGGTACAATTCCGAGGTATCCAGTTTCCGCAGGTCTTCGGGGGAATTGATTTGGGAAAGGAGTTTTCCGGGTGTGATGAGCATCTTCGCATTCACTTTTTAGACTTTATTAACCATTCCGGAGCGGGGAATGTTTAACCGTAGGGTTTACCTCATCCGTAACGGATTAAGCTTGCCCAGTGTTCAACCGAAACGCTTCCCCGCCGTGACCATCTCCACTTCGGGTGTAAGAAGGGGGCAGGTGTAGTTGCGACGAGCCGACAAAAGTAGGGATTTATTCGCCGATCCCGCCATCCCGCGTGGGTAGACCAGAAAAAAGAAGTTCGTGGTTAGATTGCGGGAAAGGTTCAAGCGAGGACGTTTGGACGACTGGCATCCAAACACGCATCCCGCCTTACTCCGTTGGCTTTCGAGATCAAACTCCCGCTTTTTGAAGGTCCCTTCGACCTGTTGCTGTTTTTCATTGAAAGGGATGAGTTGAACATCCACGACATCCCCATCCACCGGGTCACGCGCGACTTCCTGGACTACCTGCAACGCCTGGAATCGCTCAACCTCGAGGTAGCCAGTGAATTCATCCTGGTGGCGGCTACCCTGATGCGGATCAAGGCGAAGCTGCTGCTGCCCCGCCTGGAGAAAGACGAGCAGGGCCACGAGGTTGATCCCCGCGGGGAACTGGTGCGTCACTTGCTCGAATACCGCAGGTACAAGTCGGTGGTGCCGGCGCTGACTATCCTGGAAGAAGACCGCGCGGGTCGCGAAGCGCGGGGCAACCTGGTGAGTGAATTGCAATCCATCGCCGCCGTTCATAGCCTGGAGGCCGAGTTGCAGGACCTGGACCTCTACAAGCTTCTTCGCGCGTTTGGGCGGGTAATGCGCCGCTTTGAGGAGGAAGCCAGCCCACCCCGGCACACGGTGGTGCAGCACCCGTACACCGTTGAAGGACAAAAGTCGCGCCTTTTGCAGCGCCTGGCAACTACCCGACGGTTGTCTTTCGAGGAAGTGATCAACGACGAAAGGAGTAAAATTGCCGTAGTCTACACCTTCCTGGCCATTCTGGAGCTGTTGCAACTGGGCCAACTGATCCTTTACCCGGGCGAAGGCTTTAATAATTTTTGGTTCGAGCGGGTGGAAAGGAAGTGATGATTTATGCGCGTTGAGTTACGAGAGGCAATTGCCACGGCGCTTGCTCACAACGCTTGCCATTGGCAATCCATAATCCATAAGGCAACGGCAGCGGCCGTCCGAATTCATCACTTCTCCTGCCCTGGAGGAACGCGCTTTCACCCCCGGATTTAGACAGTGAATGGGAAAACCGCGAAGCGTTGAATCCCGGGAGTATCCATTTGTACGACGACGAAATCCGGAGAATCCACCGAACCAAGGGCCTGATCGGGCTGATTTTCTACGAACCGATCCTGGCCGGCAAGAAAGGGCTGTTCCGGAGCCAGGAAAAATGGATTGAACTGTTCGTCGAGCCGATTCAACGCACCGTCAGGGCGGTGTACGACACCGGGGTAGCCAACCAGCACGCGGTCTGGGACTGCCTCTGCATCGGTTCCGATTTCGACGGACAACTCAATCCGACCGACAAGTTTGCGACCTCCGACCAGTTTCCAGCGCTAAAAAAATTCCTGAAAGGAGCTTTGCACGAAGACCGCTTCCATCCCTACCGGAACGCCTCGGAAGCGGATGCGCTGGCCGACCAGATTTGTTTTGGAAATGTGGTGGCGTTCCCGAAAAGAAGTTTTTAGGTGGATGGCGCTTAATGTCAGTTGATTATTCC
>JACMKY010000008.1 GCA_014379925.1 Cytophagales bacterium
CAGAACGATTCCAGCAGCCGGTCCGCCCAGCGCGGCGGGAGGGGTCGATCCCGCGGTTCCCGGTTCCTCTTCATGTTGGATAATTTTTTCCCATCCCATTCATCCCTTAAATCGGGTAGAATCCTGGTTGTAGTTATTCCGTTCGCTACTCCGTGCGCAACGATTTGACCGGGTTGGCCACCGCCGCCCGGATGGTTCGGGCCACTACCGTTAGCAGAGCAATCAGCAGGGTGACAGCGCAGGGCGCGGCTAGAATCCACCCGTCCACCCGGATGCGGTAGGGAAAATCCTCCAGCCAGCGGTTGGTTGCGTAATACCCCAGTGGAATGGCTACTAGAAATGCCAGGCCAACCAGCTTCACGAAGTCGCGGGAAAGCAGCAGTACAATGTCGCCCACGGTGGCCCCGAACACCTTGCGGATGCCGATTTCCTTGGTACGTTGCCCAATGGAGAGCGTGGCCAGTCCGAACAAGCCGATGCAGGAGATGAAAATGGACAACCCTGCGCCAACGGTGATGATTTGCTTCCACTTCGCTTCCTCTTCGTAATTTTTTTCGTTGAGGTCGCTGACGAACGAATACGTGTAGGGGCGGAAAGGAACGAGTTTGCGATAGGTCTTTTCCATCACCTTCGTGGTATGAACAAGGTGATCCGGCTTGATCATTACCCAAATCTCCCCCGAGCCAACCTTGAAAAGCTGCGGGGTTATTTTCTCCTTCAGGGAAGCAAAGTGATGATCCCTCACCACGCCGACCACCGTAAACTTTTTGTTGTCGTAGAAAAAATCCACTTCCTTGCCGATGGGTTCCTGCCAGCCGGCGGCGTTGGCGAAGGTTTCGTTGACGAGAATGGACCGGTCGGAATCGGCCGAAAAATCCGGGGAGAAATTCCGGCCCTTCACCAACGGGATCTGCAGGGCAGACAGGTAATTTTCGTCAATCCAACTGATGGCAAACTCCATTTCCCGGCCGTCCACTTTTGCGATGGTGTAGTTTTGTCCGCCGTCTTTGGTGGCCACCGCCTGGATGGTTGTCTCTTTGGCCAATTCGGCTTTGAGCAGATTCGCCAACGCGGGATCGCCTCCCCTGCCCAGCCGGACGGTTAGCAGATTTTCATCGTTATATCCCAAGTCTTTGTTGGTCAAATACTTGAGTTGTGAATAAATCACTCCGGTGGCAATAATGAGAAAAGTGGCCAGGGCAAACTGAAACACGACCAGGCCTTTGGTCAGGTAATTTTTTCCGGTGCGCCCGGAGCGGTTGTAGAGGGTCTGCACCGGATGGAAACCCGACAGTACCCAAGCCGGGTAGAAACCGGCGATTGCTGCCGTGGTCAGGAAGAGCGCCAGGTAACCGGCCACCAACTTGACATCGAGCAGATAAGAAAAACTCAGGCGTTTATTGGCCAACTCGTTGAAGACGGGCAGCGTCAGTTCGACCAAGAGAATGGCCACGGCAAAAGCCACGAAACACAACCCGAACGACTCGCCCAGAAATTGCGCGATGAGTTGCCGCCGCTGCCCGCCCACCACCTTGCGGATCCCGATCTCCCTCCCCCGACGCCGCGAATGCGCCACGGTCAGGTTGATGAAATTGATGCAGGCGATCACCAGGATGAACAGGGCAATGCCGGTCAGGACGTAAGAGAAAACGGGCTTGCCGGCGCGTTGGGTTCCATTTCTGCTTTCAATATCCCCGTACTCTGTGTCGAGGTGCATGCGCGGGAAAGGCTGTAGGCCAAAGTGGATCGTTTCGTTGAAGTTGTACTTCTGCTTTGCCCGGGCCAGTTCGTTTTTGGCGTTTCGGAGAAAGACCCGGTCCAGTTTGGGTTCTACCGTCCGGTAGTCGGCGTCGGGATGCAACACCACGAACGTGTTCAGGTAAAAGCCAATCCATTCGTTTTCAACGGGTGATAGCTCATTGTACTGAAAAGGCAGCAGCATACTGAACTGAATCGTCGAGTTTTGCGGGGGATTTTTCGCCACGCCCGACACGACGTACGTTTCAAATTTGCCGCCTACTTCCAATTCCAGCGTCTTTCCTACGGCCCGGGTGGTTCCAAAATATTTCCGGGCCGTTTCCTCGGAGAGCACCGTCGAACGGAGATCCGACAACACCGTTGCCGGGTCGCCGGACGTCAGTGGCAGCGAAAAGACGGAGAAAAACGTACTGTCCACGAACAGGACCGACTGGTTGAACGTCTCGGTGCCCCGCCGGACAATGAAAAGGTCTTCCTGCAGGCGGACAAAAGCCTCCACGTTCGGAATGGCTCGCTGGAAAGACGGCCCGACCACCTTGTTGGTACTCCCGATTTTGCGCGTCTCCTTCTCACCAGTCAGGGTGGCCGTAACCCGAAAGATCTGGTCTTTTTTCGCGTGGAAGCGGTCGAAGCTGACCTCGTCTTTGACGTAAAGCAGAATGAGCATGCAACACGCCAGTCCCGTGCTGAGTCCGCCAACGTGGATGAGCGAGAAGACCGGGTTCCGCCACAGGTTGCGCCCGGCGATGGTAAAGTAATTGCGTAGCATGGCGTTGGAATTGGTTTTTGGGTACAATTTTGAATCACGCTTCAGCGCGAAAGGCCGCAGAAAGCCCAGTACTTCCCAGGCGTACCGCCGCCGGGCCCGTTTCTCCCCCACCGTCGGCACCCGCTGGTAAAACCGCTCGTGCAGGTCACCCTGCATTTCTTCGAGCAAGTGCGGGGCGCAGAACGATTCCAGCAGCCGGTCCGCCCAGCGCGGCGGCAGGGGTCGATCCCGCGGTTTTCTTTTCATCGTAACCAAGAAGTTGTTAGTGTTTGTCCTCGATTGCTTCCGTCACCCCGAGTGAGCTTATCCAATCATTCAATCGGGGCACGTGGCCCATCTCAGTCAGGGTAGCAGTTCTCATTCCGTACGCAGCGACTTCACCGGGTTGGCCACCGCCGCCTTGATGGCCTGGAAACCCACCGTGAGCAGCGCAATCACCAACGCCAATCCGCCCGCCAGAGCAAATTCCCACCAACCCATACTGATTCGGTAAGCAAAGTTCTCCAGCCAGCGGCTCATCGCGTAATAGGCCAAGGGCCAGGCCAGCACGTTGGCAATCATTACCAGTTTGATAAAATCCTTGGAAAGCAGGGATACGATGGCGGACACCGATGCCCCCAGCACCTTGCGAATGCCAATTTCCTTGGTGCGCGTCTCGGCCGTGAAAGTAACCAGCCCGAACAAACCCAGGCAGGCAATGAAGACGGCGAAGCCCGTGAAGGCGGCGAACATTTTGGCCAGCCGATCTTCGGCTTTGTAGAGGGCATCGAAGGAATCGTCGAGAAACGAATATTCGAAAGGCCTTTCGGGCTGGTATCGCTGGTACAACTGTTCAATGACCGCAATCTTCCGGGGCAGATCGGCCTCCGGATCGAGCCGAACCAGCAAGAACCCTCCGGCCATCCGAACAGTATCTTTCACCACCGTCAGCACCAAGGCTTCCACTTCCTGGTGCTGGGGAGTAAAGTTGAAGTCTTTCACTACGCCCACAATCTCGCTGGCTTCCCCCAAGTCGAGCTTTTGGCCAACGGGCGGTCCACTGATTTTCAATTTCTTCACCGCGGCCTCATTGATGACAATGCTGTTGCCCGCGTACAGGCGCTCCATCTGCTCCGGTTTGGTTTTCCACTCCACTTCCAGCGTCGTCAGGTAGTGCTCGTCTACCTTCATGAAGCTGATGGCCACGTCTTCCTTGGTTTGGGGTGTTTTCGTAAAGTACATATTGTAACCCTCGAAAAGGGAACTGGAGGTGGCCGCTACGCTGGTAATGCCCGTCTGGCGTCGAATGTCATTTTTCAGTGCCCCGTAGCTTCGTTCCATGGAAGCATCGAGCGGCACCATCATCACCTGCTCCTTGTTGAAGCCCAGCTTGCGGTTGCGGATATGATCCATCTGCTTCTGTACCACCAAACTGCAGATAATTAAACCCACGGAGAGGGTAAATTGAAATACGGTAAATGCCCGACGTACCCAAGCCTCCCGCCCAGCCGCACCCAGTTTACCGAAGCCAGCTCCCCCCTTGAGCACTTCCACCGGAGAAAAACGCGAGAGCAACAAAGCCGGATAACTACCCGCTACCAAGCCACTGAAGAGGAACAAGCCCAGCAGGGCGAGCAGAGAAACCGGGTGGTACAAAAAATCCGCGTCGATCCGGAGCCGGAGCAAATTGTAGAAAACGGGGCGCATCCCTTGCACCAGCACCAGGGCCAACCCGAAAGCCAATAAACTGGTTACGACGGATTCGCCGTAAAACTGCGTAGCCAGATCCCAACGATTGGCCCCCATCACTTTTCTCACCCCCACTTCCTTGGCCCGTTGGGTTGAACGGGCCGTTGCCAGGCTCATGTAGTTGATCAAGGCCAAAACTAAAATCGACAGGGCGACACCCAAAAAAATATAGAGATACTTTGAATTGGAAACATCGCCAAAATTATGTCCCAAATGAATTTTTAGCAGCGGATCCAGGATAAACTGCGCCTGGTCTGCCTCCCGACCGGATTGCTTCACCAAGCGAGGAATGGTCCGCTCAACCTTGGAAACGCTCGCCGGGGAATTCAGTAAAAGGTAGGTTACGTACGATCCCGCTCCCACGTGGGTTTGGGTATAGGGAATTCCATCATCATCGGCAATAATGCCTCGCTCTCCCCTTTCCACCGTAGCTAGGCTGGAGAAGGAACCCACGAAATCAAAGTCGATGGTGGAATTGGAGGGAGGATTTTGAGCAATTCCAGTAACCACAAAAGCATATTGGTTATCGTAGGCAATCGTCTTGCCGATTGGGTCTTCGTTTCCAAAATACCGCTGGGCCATTCTTTCGGTCAAGACTACCGTCAGCGGACTATTCAAGGCCCGGCTTCGATCGCCACGGAGCAGGTTGAATGAAAATACGGAAAACAAGGTGCCATCGGCAAAGAGAAACTTACCTTCAAAGAATCGATGCCGCCGATCGGATTTAACCACCACTCTCCGGGGCTCCCGCGTCCGCACGAAGTTGACCACTCCGGGATTGGCTCGTTTCATTGTTGGTCCGAACTGGGCCGACATGCCCGTCATCTGCATCGGGTTACCCCCGTAATCAAGGCGGGCAAAGACGCGGTAGATCCGGGAAGACTGGGTATGAAAACGGTCGAAGGTAAATTCGTGGGCGACAAACAAAAGGATCAGAATGCTGACGGCCATTCCCGTGGCTAATCCGGCAATGTTAATCAAGCCGTAGACCTTGTTGCGCCACAGGTTGCGCAGGGCGATGGTAAAATAATTGCGTAGCAAGGCGTTGGGTTTGGGTTTTGGGTACAGTTTTGAATCACGTTTCAACACGAAAGGCCGCAGAAAGCCCAGCACTTCCCAGGCGTAGTACCAACGCGCCCGCCCCTCCCCCACCGTCGGCACCCGCCGGTAGAACCGCTCGTGCAGGTCGCCCTGCATTTCTTCGAGCAAGTGCGGGGCGCAGAACGATTCCAGCAGCCGGTCCGCCCAGCGCGGCGGGAGGGGTCGATCCCGCGGTTTTCTTTTCATCGTGACCAAGAAGTTGTTGGCGTTTGTCCTCGATTACTGCCGCCATCCCGAATGAGCTTATCCAATCAATTGTCATGGTGAGCGAAGCGGTCCGCCGCTGCGGTCGAATCACAATTAATCATCCTAATCATCCTAATCAGCGGTCCTTATTCAAAGGCCGTTTTCGGGATCAGGTTCCACAGGTTGTCGCGCAGTTCGCGGAGGTCGCGCAGGGCCCGGCTGCCGGCCACGCTCACCGTGAACAGGCGTTTCCGCCGCCCGCCCCGCTCGGGAGTCGCCCCGCCCATCCGGGAAGTCACCAGCCCTTTTTCCTGCAGGCGGTTGAGGGTGGCGTGCACGGCGCTGATGCTCACCGAACGGCCCGACTGCCGCTCGATTTCGTCGGCAATGCCCGCCCCGTAGGCCTCGTCGTGCAACACGCCCACCGTGAGCAGCACCACCTCCTCGAACTCACCCAGGTAGCTTCCCTTCATATGGATTGTATGTTCAATGTTTGTAGAACAAATGTCCGGCCAGCCGGTGAAGATGGCCTAAACACCCGGATTTAGGGGTTTTCGGGAAAAGAAAAGGCAAGCGATTGTCCGGAAACGGACAGTAGCTGCCCGTTTCCGGACGCAATCCGGTGGCGGGAGTGCATTGAACTGCGATTTTTGAGGTTTAATCCTTTTTCCATTCAGCCCTTGTAAAAAGCAAGTTCACTGAGACCAAGACGGATACAAGAGAAAACCAAATTATCATTTTCTATCCCCTGAATCACAGTTCGGACCTCTCACTGCGACCGAAACGGGTATA
>JACMKY010000116.1 GCA_014379925.1 Cytophagales bacterium
AACAACAAAATCTATAACGGCATCGCCTACGTACAAAACTTTGGCAATACTTTTGTCCCCAACCTCAGCGTGGTGGATCTGTTGTTTTGCGAAGGAACCCGGGCCCGGTCGATCTTGGAACAGTCAATCAATTGGTAATTTAGTAGGATTGGTCGACGAACACTTCCGGGGTGCCGTTTGTTTTGTGAACAAGCATCCTTTCGGCCGGAACTGCCGTCTTCAATACCACACAGTACAAAGATTTAAAGACTTAAATACATACTTAACAATTTCCCCGCAACATGGAAGCAAAGTTTTCGAACAGAGTAAAAGAGGTGATCTCGCTCAGCCGTGAGGAAGCCCTTCGTCTGGGACACGACTACATCGGGACGGAACACCTTTTACTCGGTATGATCAGGGAAGGTGAAGGTGTAGCGGTTGGGTTGCTGAAGAAGTTGGGCCTTTCCCTGGATGAACTGAGGGTGACGGTGGAACAGGCAACCAAGGGCACGGCCACCAACAATGTAAAGAACCTGGCCAACATTCCCCTTACCCGTCAGTCAGAAAAAGTTTTGAAGATCACTTATTTGGAAGCCAAGATATTCAAGAGCCAGTTGATCGGTACGGAGCACCTGCTGCTGTCCATCCTGCGCGACGAGGATAACATCGCTACCCAAATCCTGAGCAAGTTTCAGGTCAACTACGAAGTCATTAAGGAGCTGCTGGAATACCATTCCCACAACCCCATGGCCGCCGCCGACGCCGATGACGGCGACGAGGAAGGTACCCGGATGTTCGGGGGAACCGGCACTGGCGGGGGCAAGGAGACGTCCAAAGGCTCCGCCGAAAAGTCCCGCACGCCCGTGCTGGACAACTTCGGCCGCGATCTTACCAAACTGGCCGAAGTAAACAAGCTGGACCCCATCGTGGGCCGCGAAAAGGAAATCGAGCGGGTGGCGCAGATCCTGAGCCGCCGCAAGAAAAACAACCCCATCCTGATCGGTGAACCGGGCGTCGGCAAAACGGCCATCGCCGAGGGCCTGGCCCTGCGTATCGTGCAGAAGAAGGTATCCCGGGTGCTGTTCGGCAAGCGCGTGGTCACGCTGGACCTGGCTTCGCTGGTGGCGGGCACGAAGTACCGCGGTCAGTTCGAAGAGCGGATGAAGGCGGTGATGAACGAGCTGGAGAAATCGCCCGAGGTCATCCTCTTCATCGATGAGCTGCACACCATCGTGGGGGCGGGGGGCGCTTCCGGTTCGCTGGACGCGTCCAACATGTTCAAGCCCGCCCTGGCCCGGGGTGATATTCAATGCATCGGGGCCACTACGCTCGACGAGTACCGTCAGTACATCGAGAAGGACGGTGCGTTGGCCCGTCGTTTCCAGATCGTGATGGTGGACGCTACCTCACCGGAGGAAACCATCGAAATTCTGACCAACATCAAGGACAAGTACGAGGATCACCACCACGTGTTCTACACGCCCGAAGCCATCTCGGCCTGCGTCAGGTTGTCCGATCGCTACATCAGCGACCGCTTCCTGCCCGACAAGGCGATCGACGTGCTCGACGAAGCCGGTGCCCGGGTGCACATCAACAACATCACCGTTCCCGAAGACATTCTCGCCCTGGAAGAGCAGGTGGAGAACATCAAGAAGGAGAAGAACCAGGTGGTGAAAAGCCAGAAGTACGAAGAGGCCGCCCAGCTGCGGGACAAGGAGAAAAAGTTGCTCGAACAACTCGACCGGGCCAAGCAGAACTGGGAAGAGGAGACTAAGCAGAAGCGCTACACCGTGCAGGAGGAAAACGTGGCGGAAGTCATTGCCATGATGACGGGTATTCCAACCAACCGGGTAGCGCAGAACGAAGGCATCAAGTTGCTCAGCATGGGCGACGAACTGAAAGGCCGGGTGATCGGCCAGGAAGATGCCATCGGCAAGCTGGTCAAGGCCATCCAGCGTACGCGGGTGGGGCTGAAAGATCCCAAGAAGCCCATCGGCTCCTTCGTGTTCCTGGGTCCGACCGGCGTGGGCAAGACCGAACTGGCGAAGGTGCTGGCTACTTATCTCTTCGACAAGGAAGATGCCCTGGTACGGATCGACATGAGCGAGTACATGGAGAAGTTCTCCGTATCGCGCCTGGTCGGGGCGCCTCCCGGTTACGTGGGCTACGAGGAAGGCGGTCAATTGACCGAAAAGATCCGCCGCAAGCCGTACAGCGTGGTGTTGCTCGACGAAATTGAGAAAGCCCACCCGGACGTGTTTAACCTGTTGCTGCAAGTGCTCGACGACGGCATTCTGACCGACGGACTGGGCCGCCGGGTGGACTTCCGCAACACCATCATCATCATGACGTCCAACATCGGCGCCCGGGACTTGAAGGATTTCGGGGCGGGCATTGGCTTCTCGACCAAGGCGAAGAACGAAAATCAGGATGAACTCATGAAAGGCACCATTCAGAACGCCCTGCGGAAAACCTTTTCGCCGGAGTTCCTGAACCGCCTGGACGACGTGATCGTGTTCAACTCGCTGCAACGCGAACACCTGCACCGGATCATCGACCTGATGCTTACCAAGCTTTTCACCCGCATCACTTCTCTGGGTTACCAGGTAGAGCTGACGGAGAAGGCGAAGGATTTCTTGTCCGAAAAGGGGTACGATCCGCAGTACGGGGCCCGGCCGCTGAACCGTGCCATCCAACGGTATTTGGAAGATCCCGTGGCGGAAGAGATCCTGAAGGGCGAGCTTTCCGACGGGGACGTGATCGTGGCTGACCACGAAGCGGGCAGCGAATTGTTGGTTCTGAAGACGGTAAGCAAGAAAGTTTCCTGATTCGCACCACGTACGCATTCAACAATAAAAAAGGAGACCGCCCCGGCGATCTCCTTTTTTATTGTTGAATGCGTTAAAACCGGTAGTTTTGGCCTTTCCGGAAGATTGGAAGATGGACGCCGGGTCGACGTTGCGCCGCCATCCGGGCCCGGTGGGTATTTTAATCCGGCAACCAATCCAATCCACCAGCTAACCCTTCCAACGCTAACCACCCTTCTAAACCCGTTGAACCCATGAAACTATTGGAAGGGAAAATTGCCCTCATCACCGGAGCTTCCAAGGGAATTGGCCGCGCCATGGCCCGGAAGTTTGCCGCCGAAGGGGCGCACGTGGCGTTCACCTACTTGTCGAACGTGGAGAAAGGGCAGGCGCTGGAAGCGGAGTTGCGGGCACTGGGCGTGGAAGCGAAGGGCTACCGTTCCGACGCCTCCGACTACGCCGCGGCCGAAAACCTGGTCAACCAGGTGGTGGCCGATTTCGGCGGCCTGGCCGTGCTCGTCAACAACGCCGGGGTGACCAAAGACGGCCTGCTGATGCGGATGTCGGAAGAACAGTGGGACACGGTCATCAACACCAACCTCAAGTCCGTGTTCAACCTCACCAAAGCCGCCACGCGGACCTTTATGAAACAAAAATCGGGCTCGATCATCAACCTCACTTCCGTGGTGGGTTTGCGGGGCAACGCCGGCCAGGCCAACTACGCGGCTTCCAAGGCGGGCATCATCGGTTTCACCAAGTCGGTGGCCCTGGAGCTGGGGTCGCGCAACATCCGCTCCAACGCCATCGCCCCCGGCTTCATCGAAACCGAGATGACGGGTGAACTGGATGCCAAAGTGGTGGAGGAATGGAAACAGGCCATCCCGCTCAAACGGGCCGGCACGCCCGAAGACGTGGCCGATTGCGCCGTTTTCCTGGCTTCCGACCGCTCGCGCTACATCACCGGCCAGGTACTGCAAGTCGACGGAGGAATGCGGACGTAAATGTTGGGTTGCAGGTTACAGGTTGCAGGTTACAGGTTACAGGTTACAGGTTACAGGTTGCAGGTTACAGGTTACAGGTTACAGGTTACCGATGTTGGATTGGGGGTTATGAGTTAAATATGGGTAAATTGTCGTTATATTTTATTTGAATTCTTCAATAAAAGGTAAGCAAACGTAACTGATTGAAATGCCAACCATCTGTTTGACGTTAACAGTTTGATGCGCATCACTCATAACCCACAACTTGTAACCTGCAACCTGTATATTTACCTTACAGGGTTTCAATCCTCGTCCTCACTTGTAACCTGCAACCCGTAACCCTTTTTTCCCTTGAACTTTCAATTTCTCACCCAAGCTTCTCCCTGGTTTACGTTGCTCTGCCTGCTGGTGGGAGCCGGGTACGCGTTTGCCCTCTACCAGAAAAAACCCGTTTGGAGCCGGGCCGTCAATTACGCGCTGGCCGGACTGCGTTTCGCGCTGGTAGCGTTGCTGTGCTTTCTGCTGCTGAGTCCCTTCGTCAAGCAGAACCGCAACACAACGGAAAAACCCACGGTGGTGTTCGCCGTGGACAATTCGCGGTCGGTGATGCTGGGCGGCGATTCGAGCCGGGTGAGGGAGTTGATGCGGAAACTGGCGCAAACGGGTGCGCAACTGGAAGGGCGGGGCGTGGACGTGGCCGTGCAGACCTTCGGGGAAGCGTCCGGTAAACCCGACCAGCGGGCGGTGGACGGGCTGCCCAACCTGGCCTTCCAAGACAACGCGACCAACCTGAGCCAACTGCTCAACCGCATCCAGAACAACTACGAAGGGCGCAACCTGGCCAGCGTGGTGCTGGTTTCCGACGGCATCTACAACCAGGGCGTATCCCCGGCTTACCTCACGTACCCTTTTGCCGTCCACACCCTCGGCCTGGGCGATACCATTCCCAAGAAAGACGTCAACCTCAAAACGGTTTACTCCAACAAGGTGGCTTACCTGGGCAACCAGTTTCCCATCGTGGCCGAAGTGCACAGCACCGGGTTTGCCAACCAAAGCCTGTCCGTGGTGCTGAAAAGAAACGGGAAGGTAGTCGAGCGCAAACCCATTCGGGTTACGCAAAACCCGGCCGTAAGCGAAGTGAACTTCTACGTCACCTCCAATGCGAAGGGCATGCAGCACTACACGGTGGAAGCTGAAGTGCAACCGGGGGAATTCACTACCCAGAACAACGTCCGCGACGCCTACGTGGATATTATCGACGGCAAGGAGAAGATCCTGCTCGTGGCCCTCTCGCCCCACCCCGACGTCAAGGCCATCAAGAGCATCATCGAGAAAAACGAGAACTACGAGCTGGTGCTGCAAATCGTGGGGGCGCCCGTGGAGGGGCAGACGGCCAAGGACGACAAGTACGACCTCGTGATCGCCCACCAGCTGCCCGACAACTACAACACCGGCAGTGCGCTGGTGAAAAAGTACGCCGACCAAGGTACGCCGGTGTGGTACTTTATGGGTGGGCAAAGCAATACCAGCCAGTTGAATACCGTCAACCGCTCGGTTTTCGTCAACGCCCGGCTGGGCCAGCTCGACCAGGTGACGCCCGCGCTCAACCCGGCCTTTTCGCTGTTCAAAATCGAGAGCAACCAGGCGGAGGTGCTGCCCAAACTGCCGCCCGTGTCGGTTCCCTTCGGCGACTACCGCGTGATGCCGGGCAGCGAAGTGGTGATGTACCAGCGGGTAGGCAACCTCGTGACCGACAAACCGCTGCTGGTGGTGAGCACGCAGAAGGAACAGAAATCGGCGGTGATGCTGGGCGAAGGGCTGTGGGAATGGCGGCTCGAGGAGTACGCCCAAACCGAGAAGCAGGAAGTGGTGGACGAAATCATCCTTAAATTGGTGCAGTACCTTTCGTCGAAGGAAGACAAGCGCAAACTGCGCGTGTACCCGATCCGGGAGGAGTTTTTCGATTACGAGAAGGTGACCTTCGAAGCCGAGGTCTACAACGACATCTACGAGAAGATCTACGACCAGAAGATTCGGCTCGACCTCACCGACGAGGCCGGCAAACGGCGCAGCTACTCCTTCGTCACCAGCGAAAGCAACTCGCGGTTCGAAATCAGCGGTCTGCCGCAGGGCGTTTACCGCTACAAGGCTTCGGCCACCGTGCTGGGCAAGGCGCAGTCGTCCGAGGGAGAATTCACCGTCAAGGACCTGCAACTGGAAGCTCTTAATACTACCGCCGACCACAACCTGCTTCGCCAAGTGGCGCAGCAAAGCAACGGCCGGTTCTTTTTGCCGCCGCAGGCCGACCAGTTGCAGCAATTCCTGACGGCCAACAAACCCCCCGACGTCATCCAGAGCAGCGAGGAATTGCTCGAAATCATCAACCTCAAATGGGTCTTTTTCCTGCTACTTGGCCTAGTAACCGCCGAGTGGGGCCTGCGCAAGTACAGCGGGGAGTATTGATTGGAATTGCGGGGATATATGTGCGGATGAAATATTTTCAGTTGATTCGATTGCAAAACAGGCCTTCGCGCAGTCTTATCACAACCGACACTGAAGAAGTACATTAAAGAATAACTGCGGCCGCAGCAAAATTTCAAACTTAAAGAGATGGTTAATAAAGCGTTGAAAATTTTAGAGTAACTGTGAAAGAGCAAATAGCACAACTTAAAGAGTTGTGGAAGCTAGAGAATGCTGCTTCTACTACAGCTACAGAGAATAAAATAGCTTCATTTTACTCCAAAAATAATTTGTTGATTCCAAATGATTTGGTGGTGTACTTCAAACTGTTAAATGGCACAAATGAAGGGTATGATGAAAAATTTTTCCAATTTTATTCATTCAAACAATTCAAAAGTGTTAATGAAGAATTAAAGTATTGGAGAGGTATTCCTGACTACACAAATATCGTAAATACACTGAATAATCACGAAAGTTTTTTCATAGTAGCTGATTATTTTTTCCATCTGTTCGCTTATGCGATTCGTCTTTATCAAGATGAATCGACAAAAAATGAAGTATTAGTAATTTGTGGGGATCAGTATAAGCGCATCGCAAATTCCTTTTCTGAATTTATAGACTTGTATTTATCAGAATCGATAGAACTGCAACTATAAAATTTTTATAAAAAGAAAGGAAATAACCAGGCTTGTTGTTAGTTGACTACCATCCTGGTTCAAGGGTCCACGCTTAAACTTTTCGCACGGATAACTTCAAACGTGGGTGCTTGAACGAGCAATCATGCTTATTCGTCTACTCTCCCCAATCCCCGGCCGTTTTCCTTTCAAACTACCCTAATAATGCCGAAATTTACGGATGGCGTCGGTCGGCTATGAGCGAAATCGCACCCCTCTCCTGTACCTATTACCTCGATTATTTTGAGTACCTGCTGGCCTTCGTGCAGCAGCAGTACGGCCCGCTGCTGAGCGAGCGCGAAACGGATTTCCTGCGTCGTTTCCGCGCCCTATCGGAAAAGGGGCGTTGCCTCTACGTGCGG
>JACMKY010000117.1 GCA_014379925.1 Cytophagales bacterium
GTCAGTGAGGGGCAGGAGGCTATACCGGAGAAAATTACCCGTTTTCTCGAACTCATCGATGCTGTTGATGTTCATCAATTGTTTCACGGCTGGCCCCACGTACTTGCGGATTACTTCGGGAAATTTGGCTTCCAGTTGCCGGGGATCGGCGTCCTTCCGCAGCACGACGTACGTGTTGAAATTGTGGCTCACCCAATTCTGCTGTCGGCTTTCCGCCAGGTTCTGCATCGACAGGAAGAAGTCGAAACGAAAGTGCGAATTCGCCGGAATGTCCCGGATGACGGCCGTTACCTGGTAATCGTCGTGGTTGTTGAACCGCAACACCTTTCCCAGTGCATTCGCGGTTCCGAAATATTTGCGGGCCGTGGTTTCGGTGATGACCACCGAATTGGGTTGGCCCAGGGCGTTGCCGGGATTACCGGCAATCACCGGCAACGTAAACACGTCGAACAGCGTCGAGTCGACAAAAATCACACGCTCTTCCTTGATGTTTTGGTCGCCCTTCTTAACCAGAAAACCCCCTTGACCCCGGAAACGCACCGCCTGCTCCACCTGCGGGTAATCCTTCACCAACGTGAAACCCAGCGGGTCGGTGGCGTTGGCCAGTTGTTGTTCCTGGCCGCCGAACTTGACGTCCACGTTGATGCGGTAAATCCGGTCGGCCTTGGCGTGAAAGCGGTCGTAGCTCAGTTCGTCGAGCACGTAGAGCGTGATCAGCAGGCAGCAGGTGACGCCCAGGGCCAGACCGGCGATGTTGAGGAAGGCGTAGAACTTGTGCTTCCGCAGGTTCCGCAGCGCAATCAGGAGGTAGCTTTTGAGCATGGCATTGGGTGATGAGGGTGGATCAATTGGATGCGTAAATCACTTTGGAGGTTGCACACAGTGGGTGCGAAAGAAAACTGAGCGAATTTTGATGTCCCTTTCAAACGAGTTATCTTGCTCAAAAAACGACTGCCGTGGAAACCAGCGAACTACTTTCCGATTATGAACTCGAACGAGGAAAACCCGTGCCCAGCCTGAACCACGCTTACCTACAAAAGAACTTGCTGGTAGCCTTGGAGATACGCTATCGTAACACGCACGACATCCTTTCCGAGTTGGAACTCGAACTGACCACCGGCAGGGCCACGCCGGACCTCTGCATCTATCCCAACTTACAGTACGACTGGGAAGAAGACGTCATTCGAATGAAGGAACCCCCTTTTACGACCATCGAAATTCTTTCTCCCCGACAAGCCATTGATGACTTGATCAGCAAAATCCGGAAGATCTACTTTCCAGCGGGGGTCAAATCGGCTTGGGTAGTGGTTCCCCCGTTCAAAACCATCCACATCTTGTATCCTGATCAACCCACCGCTACCTTCACCCAAGGCTCTTTGACCGACCCCGCCACTGCGATTGAGTTGCCGATGGCAGAGATATTCAGGTAATAGTGACCGCTGATTACGCTGATTTGGATGATTAAATGATTTTTCTCGCTTACGCTCGGATTTGAGCATTTCGGGCGATTGACAAACGCAGAGGCGAGTTGCGTCTTAATAACCTCTTGGATTGTCATTGTTCACTGTCATCGCATTCCCTTTTTATCATTTACTCATCTGAATCAGCGGTCGTTATTCATTGCGCAGCGACTTCACTGGGTTGGCCACCGCCGCCTTCACGGTTTGGAAGCTGACGGTGAGCAGGGTAATCAGCAGCGCAGCCACGCCGGCCAGTGCGAAGGGTTGCCAGCCGATGTCGATGCGGTAGGCAAAATCCCACAGCCAGCGCTGCATAGCCCACCAAGCCAACGGCCAGGCAATCACGTTCGCCAGCAGTACCAACCGGAGGAAGTCTTTGGAAAGCATGCCGACAATATTGCCAACCCCCGCCCCCAACACCTTGCGGATACCGATTTCTCTGGTGCGCTGGACTGCCGTAAAGGCCGCCAGGCCGAAAGTACCCAGGCAGGCAATGAAGATGGCTAACCCCGAAAAAACCGTGAAAACCCGCAGGAAGTGCGCCTCTGCCTGATAGAGGTTGTTGATGTCGTCGGCCAGGAAGGTGTACTGCCAGGGCTCGTCCGGCACGAACGTAGCCCAGGTGCTTTTCAAAAACGCCGTCGTACCGGGCAGATCTTGGCCGCTGATCCGCACGGACAGCCAACTCAAGGGGAACGTTTCTTGGGAATACAGGCTGAAGATTACCGGTTCAATGGCTTTGTGCAGAGAAGCAAAATGAAAATCCTTGACGACGCCCACTATTGTGCCCTGCTTGGTCTTCCAGTCCTTTCCATTGAACAAACTTCCCCGTAAAGGCTGTCCCACCGGATTGTCCAGCCCCAGGAATTTAACGGCTGCCTCGTTGAGTACGTAAGCCTCCGCCACGTCGGAAGGGCATTGTTTGGAAAAGCCGCGGCCCGCCACCAGCGGGGTTTGCAGGGTGGTAAAAAAATCGTGGTCCACGTCAATGGTGGCAATGTTTACCTGATCGGCATCCTGCTTGCCGGCGGTCACGTACTGCCGCCAGTTGCCTACCCGTCTGGCAAGCGGGTTGCCGGAAGCCGTCACGGCGGCAACCCGCGGATTGCGCAGCAATTGGGTCTTGAAGGCGTCCACCCGGCCGGACGTATCGGCCAGGGTTTGAAGGGGCATGGTAATGACCTGGTCAGCGTTGTAACCCAACTTCTGGTTGCGCATAAACGTCCACTGCTGGTAAACCAACAGCGTGGCGATCACGAGGGCAATCGAAATGGTGAATTGCGCCACTACCAAGCCTTTGCGCAGCCACAAGGTACCGCTTCCCATTGCCGACGCGCTTCCCTTGAGCGTTTTGACCGGTTGAAAAGCCGACAGGAAAAAGGCGGGATAACTGCCGGCCAGCAATCCGACCGCCGCGGCAAATGCCAACCCACCGGCCAACAACTGCCAATTGCCCAGTAGATTTACCGTCAAAGTTTTACCGGAAAGCTGGTTGAACAAGGGCGTAGCCAAGTAACCCAGCCCCAAGGCCAGCACCATCGCCAGGGCCGCAAACAGCAAGGATTCGCCCAGAAACTGGAAAATGATCTGTTGTCGCGTTGCCCCCACTACTTTGCGTAGTCCTACTTCCTTCGCCCGCACCGCGGCCCGGGCCGTAGCCAGATTCGTGTAATTCACGCAAGCAATCAGCAGAATAATGATGGCGACGGTGACGAAAACGTACACGTATCGAATGTCGCCGTTGGGTTCCAGTTCCCTCGTCAGCGCCGACCGCAGGTGAATGTCCCGCAACGGTTGGAGAAAATATTCCGTGTGCTTGGGTGCCTCTTTGCCAATCGCATTCTTCACGAATTGGGGCAACTGCGCCGCCAACCGTTGCGCATCGTAGCCCTTGGGTAGCAACAGATACGTATAGTGCGTAATGGCCCCGGATTGCATGGTCTTCACGAAGTCGGGATACTCGTTTTCCACGGTTTTCATGGAAATAACCATGTCAAAATGAAAGTGGGAGTTAGGGGGTACATCCGCGATCACCCCGGTCACTTTCACCAGGTTACCGTCAACGTCGAGGGTCTTGCCCAAGGGATCGTCCTGGCCAAAATATTTCGTGGCTGCGGTCTGGGTAACCACTATGTGGCCAGGCCCGCCCAAGGCCCGGGCCGGATTACCCCGTAGAAACCGGAAGGTGAACAGGTTGAAAAAGTCCTCATCGGCGTAGAAAATCACCTCTTCCACGTACTTCCGGGCTCCGTACCGCACGGGTTCGTCCGTGACGGGTGTCAGGCGGACGGTTTTTTCGATGAAGGGAAAAGAACTGCTGAGCAGCGGAGCCAGGCCAAAGTTCGTAATGGCACTCCGGTTTCGGGTATCGCCCCCCTGGTCATAACTACCGCCTACCCGGTAGATCCGGTCGGCATTCGGGTGGTAACGATCGTAACTCGTCTCGTCGAGGAGGTAAAGCACAATGAGCAGACAGGCGGCCATGGCAATAGCCAAACCCAGCACATTGATGCCCGAATATACCTTGTGTCTTACGAGGTTACGCCAGGCGATGGAAAAGTAATTGCGCAGCATCTTGGTAATGATTGATGATCAATGGTGAATGATCAAAGGGCGTGTGACTACTCATTCATTGTCATTCATTGCGCAGCGACTGCACCGGGTTGGCCACCGCCGCTCGGATGGCCTGGTAGCTCACCGTCAGCAGGGCGATTGCCAGCGCGGACAGGCCCGCCAGGGCGAATGCCGGCCAGCCGAGGGCGACGCGGTAGGCGTAGTTTTCGAGCCACGCGCGCATGGCCCACCCGGCCAACGGAAAAGCGATGACGACGGCCACTACCACCAACGCCACGAACTCCTTCGACAACATGGCCACAATGTTGCGCACGCTCGCCCCCAGCACTTTGCGGATGCCAATTTCCTTCGTGCGCTGTTCGGCGGTGAAGGTTGCCAGGCCGAACAAGCCCAGGCAGGAAATCAGGATGGCGATGGCGGCGAAGTAGTTAAACAGTTGGCCCGTGCGCTGGTCGTCCCGGTAGAGTCGGTTGAAACGCTCGTCCAGAAAAGCGTATTCAAACGGGTAGTCGGGATTGGACTGTTTCCATACTTTGTCGGTGGCGGCAATGGCTTCGGCGGCGTTCCTGCCCGTCGTTTTCACGTACACCCGGTAGCAATGCTGCGGATTGTAGTACAGAATCGTCGGCGCAATCTTTTCGTGCACCGACTGCAGGTGAAAGTCCTTCACCACGCCGATGATGCGCCCGTTGGTTTCGTGCAGTTTAAAACGTTTGCCGATGGGGTTCCGGATGCCCGTTTGCGCCACCGCCGTTTCGTTGAGAATGTAGCTGATGGAATCCACCTTCGCGCCCGTGAATCCCCGTCCGGCGGTGAGTTGAAGCCCAAGCAGGGACAGAAAGTCCTGGTCGACGGCCATTGGACTGATGATGAATTGACGGCTGGGGGCCTTGCCATCCCAATCGGTGTCGCCCGTGCTGCTGCCGTGGTTGATGATGTCGCCGCCGGCGGCCGCCACGCCCAGCACGCCCGTTTGCTTGGTCAGTTCAGTGCGGATGCTTTCAAAACGCCCGTTCATCTCGCCGCGCATCCCGAAGGAAAAGATGTTCTCCTTGTCGTAGCCCAGGTCTTTCCGGCGAACGTAGGCTAGTTGGTCACTGATGACGAGCGTGCCTACAATCAGCGCAATGGAGAGCGAAAATTGCGTCACCACCAATACCTTGCGGAACGACACGTTGCCGCCGCCCAGCGCAAGCTTGCCCTTCATCACCGTTAGCGGCTGGAACGACGAAAGCAGCAACGCCGGATAAACGCCCGCCACCAGCACCGTCGCTCCCATTGCCAGGCCCAGCACCGTCAGCGTGGTGGGGTCGAGCAGGTTGAGCGTCATTGTCTTGCCCGAGAGGTCGTTGTAGGTGGGTAAGAACACCGCAATCAAGGCCATTGCCCCGGCGAACGCGAGGGCAAAGACGAGCAGCGATTCGCCCAAAAACTGCCCGAAGAGTTGCCCCTGTCCCGCCCCCGCGATTTTGCGGATGCCCACCTCCTTGGCCCGTTTGGTTGCCCGCGCCGTGGACAGGTTCACGTAGTTGATGCAGGCAATCAGCAGGATCACCAGGGCCACTACAGTAAAAATCCGCACCGTCTGGATGCGTCCTTCGCCGCTGCCGTCGGCGTTGTAGAGGTGCATATCGGCCAGGGCTTGCAGCGAATACGTCATGGCCGCCGATTCCTTCTGGTTGCGGTGGTGAATGTCGGTCAGCTTGCGGGCCACCGCTTCGGGCGAAGTGTTGGGCTTGAGCAGCCAGTAGCCTTCGTAGAAGTAATTTCCCCAATCCACGTCAATCGTTTTCCAGTCGCCGTTGCCGCCGTTGCGGGTGAAGTTGGCGGCGTAGATGTCCATGGTAAAAAAAAAGCGGATCGGCGCAAAGTGCGAGTTGGCGGGCACGTCCCGAATCACGCCGCTCACTTGGTAATCTTCCTTCTTGTCGGTGCGGATAACCTTGCCAATGGGATCGGTGCGTTCCCACCCCGGGCCGAAGTATTTCTTTGCCATCGTCTCGGTAATCACCAGCGAACGCCCGTTGGCAAAGGGTTTTTTGGCGTTGCCCCGCAGGAAAGAAAAGCTGAACAATTGAAAAAACGAGCCTTCCACGTAAACCGCGTTGTCCTTCTCGATGAAGTTCTTGCCGCCGTAACTAAACAGCGTTACGTCGTAGTTGCTGGCCAGCAGCGCGGCGCGTTCGATTTCGGGCACTTCGCGGCGGGCAAACGCCATGGTTGCCGCCGGCACGCCCGTCCAGGTCTGCTGCTGCCCCCCCTGGCTGAACGTGGAAGCCTGGCGATACACGCGGTCGGCGTGGGCGTGAAACCCGTCGTAACTGCGTTCGTCCTGCACCCACAGCAGCAGCAGCACGGCGGCGGCCAGGCCCAGGGCCAGTCCGAATACGTTGATGCCGGAATAAACCCGGCTTTTCCACAAACTGCGGAGGGCAATAGTCAGGTAGTTTTGAAGCATGTCTGAACTGGGAGGTAGGGGATGAAGGGAGTCTGAACTGGGATGTAGGAGATGAAGGGTGATCAGGATGAAAATTATTAGAAACGGGATTCGAGGGATGAATAGATTAACCGGATTAGAAACACAATGAGACGAAATCAAACGGACGGAAATCCTGTCCACGCCGCACCACGGCCACTTTCATCCTGATCACCCTTCATCTCCTACCTCCCAGTTCAGACATGCTTCAAAACTA
>JACMKY010000118.1 GCA_014379925.1 Cytophagales bacterium
AAAGACGCTGGCCTACGCCGAGTCGCACGACCAGGCGCTGGTGGGCGACAAAACCATCGCCTTCCGGCTGATGGACAAGGAAATGTACTTTCACATGCACAAGGACGATCCCGACCTGATCGTGGACCGGGGGATGGCCCTGCACAAACTCATCCGGTTGTTCACCATCGCGCTGGGTGGCGAGGGATACATGGCCTTCATGGGCAACGAATTCGGTCATCCCGAGTGGATCGATTTTCCCCGGGAGGGCAACGGGTGGAGCTACCAGCACGCCCGCCGGATGTGGTCGCTGGCCGAAAATCCCGACCTCAAGTACCAGTACCTGGACGGGTTCGACCGGGCCATGATCACCCTGGTGAAAACGCACCACCTGCTGGCGGCTCCGCCGGCCCGCCAGCTCAACGTGGACGAGGCGAACAAAGTGATCATCTTCGAGCGGAACCAACTGATTTTCATCTTCAACTTCCACCCGCAGAACTCGATTTTCGACTACCGGTTCTACGTGCCCACGCCGGGCAGCTACCGCATCATTCTCAACTCCGACGACCGGCAGTTCGGCGGGCACCACCGCGTGGCCACCGACATGGATTATCCCACCGATGAAGAAAACTTCCTGCGGCTCTACGTGACCAACCGGACGGCGATGGTGCTGGCGAAAGGGGGTTGAACCATCAATCAGCGGTTACCGACGCATTGCTTACCTCGCCCATCACCATCCGGTCACAGCGCACCAGGATGTCCTGTAAGTCGGCCCCCCGGCCACGCATGGGGTCAATCGTTTTTACCAGCCGCGTCCGGAGGGCAAACAACTCGTCCCGGTCGTATTTTTTGGAGGCTTTGGCCAGGGCAAGCCGGTTCAAAGCCTCCCGCTGGTTTTGTTTGGGGTTGGACAGCCCGTTTAGTTCCGAACACTGGTGGCGAAGTTTTTGCGGTCGTCATCGTGCGCCGTTTTAAGGGTAAGGCAGTTTAGACGATTGAGCAAACCGAAACGGGCGGAATGATGGAAGATATGGTTAAATCCGATTGCTACCCCATCTGGCTGAGCAACTGCGCCACGTCCTCCGGGTGGCAGAGTTCGGTGCCGGAATTCATCGTGGCGGCCGTGCCGCAGGCCACCCCGTAGCGGACCATTTCCGACAGGCTCCAACCTCGGGAAAGACCCAGCACCATGCCGGCTACCATGCTGTCGCCGGCCCCCACGGTACTGCGTTTGGGAGCCGGCGGGACGTGTACGCGCGCCACCACGTCGTCCGAGACGAGCAACGCGCCTTCCGGCCCCATGGAAATGACGACCACCTCGCAGTGCCCGCGCGCGATCACCTGCCGGGCGGCTCCTTCCAGCCCGCCCATCAGGACGGTCTCCGATCCTACCAGCTTGGTCAATTCCAGCAAGTTTGGTTTGAGCAGGTAGACTCCCTCGTTGGCCGCCAGTTGCAAGGCCTCGCCGGAGGTGTCGAGAATGAACCGCGAACCCATTTCCCGGGCCAGGCGGGCTACGCGGGCGTAGAAGTCGCTGGGGACGCCGGGCGGCAGGCTGCCGCTGGCTACCAGGTAGTCGGGCCGGGGATCGAGCCCGGCGAGGGTGGTCAGGCACGCCTGCCATTCCTTTTCACTGAGCGTAGGCCCGCCCAGACTGAAACGGTACTGTTGGTTGGTGAGCGTTTCCAGCACGATGAAATTCTCCCGCGTGCGGTGCGCGATGGGGATGGCTAACTGCGGCACGCCTTCCTGGGAGAGCATTTCCCGGAGCGTTTTCCCGGTGTTTGCCCCGGCCGTGAACACCGCCAGCGAATCGCCCCCCAACCGGTGGATCACCCGCGACACGTTGATGCCACCGCCGCCGGGTTCGATGGCCGGCTTGTCGCAGCGGAGCTTCTGCTCCGGGATTAGTTGCTCGACCTTCGTGTTCTTGTCGATGGTCGGGTTCATGGTTAGCGTAACGATGGCTTTCATTCGTAGTAAGGGAAAGGGTTGACCAGAACCGCGAAGTTGGTCAGTCGCCGGGAGACGAAAAAATTTTGGGTATAATTCGGCGTTTTTCCGGATATTGCCGTCCTCAAGCCAGCCCGTTTCCTCTCACCGTTGACCAGCCAAACCAGCCATTCCGATGAACCGACGCGATTTCCTCGCCCAAACTTCCGCCGCCAGCCTGGCCTACTCGGCCGCGCCGCTGCTGGGCGCCCTGGGCCGGACCACGCCCTACCGGACGGCCCTGGTCGGCTCGGGTTGGTGGGGAATGAACATTCTGCGTTGCGCCGTGCAGGCGGGAGAATCCAAGGTGGTGGCCCTCTGCGACGTGGATCGCAACCAGTTGCGGACCGCCGCCGAAGAGCTCACGAAACTGAGCAGCGACCGTCCCAAACCCTACGGCGACTACCGCGAATTGCTGGCCCGGGAGAAGCCGGAGATCGTGATCGTGGCCACGCCCGACCACTGGCACCCGCTCATCACGATTGCGGCCGTGGCCGCCGGGGCGCACGTGTACGTGGAGAAACCCATCGGGCACACCATCCGCGAGGGACGGGCCATGGTCAACGCCGCCCGCCGGCACAACCGCGTGGTGCAGGTGGGTACGCACCGGCGCGTGTCGCCGCACAACGTGTCGGGCCGGGAATTCTTGCGGTCGGGCAAGGCCGGCCAGATCGGGATGGTGCGGGCTTTCGTGCACTACGGCGGCGGGGCGGGCAAACCCGTGCCCGATGCGGAGCCCCCGGCGGGTTTGGACTGGAACATGTGGTGCGGCCCGGCTCCCCTGCGGGCGTACAACCCGGCCTTGCATCCCAGGGGTTTCCGCTCCTTCCTGGATTACGCCAACGGCCAGCTCGGCGACTGGGGCATTCACTGGATGGACCAGATCCTGTGGTGCACGGAAGAAAAATATCCCCGGAAGGTCTTTTCCACTGGCGGCCGCCACATCCGGCGCGACCACACCGACGCGCCCGACACGCAGGTAGCCAGTTTCGAGTTCGAGTCGTTTACCGTCAGTTGGGAGCACCGGCAGTTCGCGGCCAACAACGCCGAAAAGGGCGAGAACGTGGGGTGTTACTTCTACGGCACCGAAGGCACGTTTCACATGGGCTGGCAGGACGGCTGGACGTTTTACCCCGCCGACAACAGCCGGCCAGTGCTGCACGAAGCGCCCAAACTCAACCAACCCGACGACCAGAACATCCGCGAGTTGTGGGCTGATTTCCTGAAAGCCATTGCCGAGGGGCGTCGCCCGGTGTGCGACATCGAGGTGGGCCACCGTTCCACCACCGTGAGCCTGCTGGGCATGCTCTCCTACAAGCTGGGCCGCAGCGTGGCCTGGAACGGCGAAAAGGAAGAGATCCTCAACGATCCGGAGGCCAACCAGTTGCTGAGTCGCCTCTACCGCGCGCCCTGGGAATACCCGAAAGGGTAGGGGCTACGCTCGGGCGGCCAGGCTTGGGGCTATGGTGACCACGTTTGATTGGTTGAGTGCGCTGCAAACTGTTTTATCCTTCATTTAAACCTTCCCCTTGCCATGAAGCTTTTCGTTCTGTTCGTTGTCTTATCCATCCCTTTCGCCATGAACACCCACGGGCAAACCCCGGCGGCACCCGCCAACCCGAAAATCCAGTACCCCGTCACCAGCAAAGTGGAGCAAGTGGACGAGTACTTCGGTACGAAGGTGAGTGATCCCTACCGCTGGCTCGAACACGATACCGCCGCCAACGTGGGTCAGTGGGTGGAAGCGCAGAACAAGGTTACCTACGGCTACCTGGACCAGATCCCGTTTCGCAACCAGATCAAGCAGCGGCTCACCGAAATCATCAACTACCCCAAGTACTCGTCGCCTTTCCGGGTGGGCGCCTACTACCTCTTCAGCAAGAACGACGGCTTGCAAAACCAGTCCGTGTACTACATCCAGCAGGGACTGGCCGGCGAGCCGAAGGTGCTCATCGATCCCAACCGGCTTTCGGCGGACGGCACGGCGGCGGTGAGCATTACGGGCATCTCGAAGGACAAGAAGTACCTGGCCTATTCCATCAACCGCTCGGGTTCCGACTGGCAGGAAATCCACGTGATGGACGTGGCCACGCAAAAGGACCTGACCGATAAGCTGGATTGGGTGAAGTTTTCGGGTACTGCCTGGCGGGGCAACGGGTTTTACTACAACCGCTATCCTACCCCCCAGAAGGGCAAGGAGTTATCCAGCCAGAACGAGCACGCCATGGTGTATTACCACCGCCTCGGCGATCCCCAGGAAAAGGACGAGCTGGTTTACGAAGACCGGCAACATCCCCTGCGCTTATTGGGCGTGCAGACCACGGAAGACGAGCGGTTTGCCCTTCTTTACGTGCGGGAGCCGGGCCAGGACGGCTCGGAAGTGCATTACCGGGATTTCAACGACCAGAACCAGGATTTCAAGCCGCTCCTAAAAGGCTTCGTTCACCAGCAGTCCGTGATTGAGAACGTGGGCGATGAGTTCCTGGTGCAGACCAACGAGGACGCGCCCAACAACCGCGTGGTGCGGGTGGACCCGAAAAACCCGGCGAAAGCCAACTGGAAGGTCATCGTGCCCGAAAGGGCCGAACTGTTGGAATCTGCCGCCACGGGGGGCGGCAAGCTCCTGGTCAGTTACCTCCGGGACGTGGCCACCCGCGTGGAGCAACTGAGCCTGGACGGCAAACCCGAACGCACCGTTGCCTTGCCCGCGCTGGGCACGGCTTCCGGCTTCGGCGGCAACCACGACGACCGGGAAATTTTCTATTCCTTCACGTCCTTCACCTACCCACCCACCATCTATCGGTACAATTTAGCCAGCGGCAAATCGGAAGTGTTCCGCAAATCGGAGGTTAAATTCAATCCGGATGAGTACGAGACCAAGCAGGTGTTTTACCCCAGCAAGGACGGCACGAAGGTGCCCATGTTCATCGTGCACAAGAAAGGACTGAAACTCGACGGGAAGAACCCCACCCTGCTCTACGCCTACGGCGGATTCAACATCAGTATGGTGCCGGGTTTCAGCCCTTCCCGGTTGGTATTGCTCGAAAACGGCGGGGTATACGCCTCGGCCAACCTCCGGGGGGGCGGCGAGTACGGCGAAAAGTGGCACCAGGGCGGTACGCAGTTGAACAAGCAGAACGTATTCGACGACTTCATTGCCGCCGCCGAATACCTCATTCAAGCGAAGTACACCGCCAAGGACAAGCTGGCCATTCAGGGTGGTTCCAACGGGGGCCTGCTGGTGGGCGCGGTGACCAACCAACGGCCCGACCTGTTTCGGGTGGCCTTCCCGGCGGTGGGCGTGATGGACATGCTGCGCTTCCACAAGTTCACCATCGGCTACGCCTGGACGGCCGACTACGGCTCCAGCGACAGCGCCGAGCACTTCAAAAACCTCTACGCCTACTCGCCCCTGCACAACATCCGGGAAGGCGTGCAATACCCGGCCACGCTCGTCACCACCGCCGACCACGACGACCGCGTGGTGCCCGCCCATTCGTTCAAGTACGCGGCCACGCTGCAGGAAAAGCATACCGGCGACAATCCGGTGCTGATCCGCATCGCCACCAAAGCCGGCCACGGCGGCGGCAAGCCACTCTCGAAAGTGATCGAAGAGCAAGCAGACATCTACTCGTTCATGTTCTACAACCTGGGAATCGCGCCCTATCAGAAGACGAAGCTGAACGCGAAGTACTAATCAACCGTACCCCGGCATGGCCAACGGACGGGAACGGGCGAGCCCGCCGTGCGCGAAGATTCAAAAAGATCCGGGAGGGCCGGTGGGGGCGGGGCCGGCGGATTGATCGCCCCGGTTTTGCCACCAGGCTTCCAGTTGATCGAGGAAGGGGATTTGCGCGGGATGGATGCGTTGCCGGGCCGTTTCGACGTCAAACCACGCGCAACGGTCCACCTCCGGAAAGCGAATCCACTCCCCCGACTGGCGGGGCCATTCCAGGCGTACCCAGTTGCTGCTGGTTTGATCCGCGTCGGCGTCGCCCTCCCAGCCCCAGGCGTGGACCGTCTTGCCCGTCTTTTGTCGGATGCTGCCGAGCGAGTGAAAAGGGGCTTCGGGCCGGATGCCGGTTTCTTCCTCAAACTCCCGCCGCGCGGCCGCCAGTGTCGCTTCCCCCTCGTTGACCAAGCCCTTCGGAATGGTCCACGCCCCGGCATCGCGCTTCGCCCAGAAGGGTCCCCCGGGGTGAGCCAGCAACACTTCCGGCTTGCCGTTGCGGCGCCGAAAAAGGAGCAGTCCCGCGCTGGTGTTGTTTGACTTGGGTTTATCGGTGATGGGCACGGAAGCGGGCGGGGTCAGCCCGTTTTGGACGCGGGCAGGTTGGGCGAGTGAGGGGGTTAAACCGGCTTGGCGTTCCCGCCTTTGTTGATGATGTTTAGGAAAAAGTTTGGTGCGATGCGGGAGCCTATCCGCAGCACTTTCACCATCCCCACGGGAATTTCGTACGTGTCTTTTGCCATTCCTTTGATCGCTTCCTTCGAAACCATTTCCGGCTGAATGCCTTTGTCTTGCTGCCCTCTTTTATCCCTGGCACCCCGGTCCAAGTCGGTATCGACGATGGGCGGGATGATTTCGAATACTTTGACGGGGGTGCCGTTGAGTTGTTGGCGCAAAGAGATGGAAAACGAATGCAAACCGGCCTTGGTTGCACTGTAGACCGGGGTTATGCGCAACGGAACAATACCCAAACCGGACGTTACGTTCACGATGGCGGCGTGGCTGCGTTGGAGAAAATGCGGAACGAACAGGGCGGTCAAATGAATGGAGGCTTCCAGGTTGATCGTTATTTCATTGTCGCCATCCCGGTATTCCGCTTCTCCTTTCAAGAAATTGATTTCCCGTTGCACGCCCGCGTTGTTGACCAAGACATTGATTTCGGGATAGTTGGTGGCACAAAAACCGAAAAGTTCCCGGCGTTGATTCGCGTCCGAAATATCGCACGGGTAGGTAATGACTTGTGGCAATGTCTTTTTCGCCTCATCGAGCTTTGCCGCCCGCCTGCCGCAAATAATGACCGTGTTATTTTTTGCGATAAAGTCCTTGGCCAATGCGAACCCGATGCCGGTTGCCCCGCCCGTGATAAGCACGGTGTTGTTTGAAATATTCATTTTTTAATTATTGAGGTGAAAAGTTAGGGACGTACCGGATCATGCAACTACGTCACTGCGTGGCAAAAGTCGGAACCATTTGCCATTTGAACATTGTCCTACGTCAACGTTTTTGGCTTAGCAAGAAACCCCAGGCAAATGGTGAGACATTTAAAAAAACGGTAGACCCGCTGGTCGAAGTAGTTAAACTATTGAATTTGACAACGGGTGTGCGGGCTATAATTTTGATTTTAACCGGCTCAACGTGGCCGGCGTCATACCCAGGTAAGAAGCCACCATTTTGTTGGAAACCCGGGTGAGTAGTTTGGGCTGGTATTCCATCAGCCAACGCACTTTCTCAATTGCTTCCAAACCTTGGAACCCATAAATTCGCTTTTGGGCCGTGATGAAAGCGGCTTCCAAAATTTGCCGGTAGATGAGGGAAAACTGTTTGGTGGTTTCGACCAGTTGATAAAAGCTTTCCCGGTTAATGACCAGCAGCTCGGAAGGCTCCACGGTTTGGATGTATTCAAAGGCGGGTTGTTGATCAATCAGGCTGGGAAGCGCGGTTCCAAAACTTCCTTCGAAAGCAAAGTAGCGCGTTCCTTCTTCTCCCGCTTGGTTGACGGTGAAAAGCCGGATAAAGCCTTTGTTTACGAAATAATAGTCCTTGCACACTTGTCCCGGGGTTAGCAAAAGTGCATTTCGCTTCGTTTTGGTAAGTTTGAAATGCGCAAAGATCACTTGCAGCGCCTGCTCGTCGGTTTCAACCCGGTCAGTTACGTACTTTTTTAATTGTTGATACACGTGGGCATTGGGGTTATACTTGATGGCCTGCAACCGCCGTGTGTTCAAGGGGTTGGGTCGGCTACTGCAAGGCCTGGTAGACCAGAATCCTGAATTTACGCACAAAATCCGAGTAGTGCGCGTACGGCTCCACGTTGGTGAAGACCAGCAGAATCAGTTCCTCCCGGGGATCGATGGTAAACTCCGAGCAGTATAACCCGCCCCAGGTAAGGCTGCCTACCGAGGCCTGGTCGCCGTAGTGACTGCGTTCGGTAACGATCTGCAATCCCAGGCCGAATTTGTCCCGCCGGTCCCACACCTCCAACTCACCGATCTGGTTGCGGCTCATCAGCGCCACCGTCTTCGGGCCGAGGAGCTGCTTGCCGTTGAAGCCGCCACCGTTGAGCAGCATCTGGCAGAACTTGGCGTAATCTTCCACGGTACTCACCAGACCGGCACCCCCCGAATGGTACGTGCGGGCGCCGGAAACGGCAAACTTCCGGTAGGCCGCGTTTTCGTGCACCGTCAGGGGGTCGCCGGGCTTGGCCAGCGAGTACAACTCCACCAGCCGACCGGCCTTGGCGTCGGGCAGGTAAAAATCCGTGTCGGTCATGCCCAGGGGTTCGAAGATGCGTTGCCGCAGGACCTCCGCCAGGTTCTTGCCGGAGAGGATTTCCACCAGGTAGCCCAGCACATCGGTGTTGAGGCCGTACACGAACGCCGATCCCGGCTCGGCCGTCAGCGGACGGGCGGCCAGGCGGGGAATGGTTTCCGCCAGGGTTTCTTTTTCGAGTGAATTGAAGAAGGGCACCTTGAACTCCGGGCGTTCCTGCAGCGGATGTTGGTAGGGAATGCCAGCGGTATGGGACAGCAACTGACGAATGGTGACTTCCGATTTGGCCGGGTGCGTCGTGTACTGGCCGGTTTTCGGGTCGTGCTGGTCGAGCACCTTCGGATTCCGGAAAGCGGGGATGTATTTCGAGACCGGATCATCCAACCCGAATTTTCCTTCTTCCCACAACATCAGCAAGGCCACGGTGGTAACGGCTTTGGATTGGGAGGCAATGCGGAAAATATCGTCTTTTCGCAACGGCTCCTTCCGTTCCCGGTTCCGGTAGCCAAAAGCCTGGTGGTGAACCACCTGTCCCCGGTGCGCCACGAACGTGACGGCGTTCGGCGCCTGGCCCCCGTCAACCAGCCGCTGAAGGTAGGCGTCCAACCGTTGCAGCCGCTCCGGGGAGAAACCCGCCGCCGCCGGCGAAGCGGTTTTGAACGCCTGCGGAGGTTGGGCAAGGGCGACCAAGCCCAGGAAGAGCGCGGCGAGCAAGAGGCTGGTTTTTTTCATGAAGGGGCGTTTTTGAATCCGGCTTTCTGGCCGGCCGGCAAGGAACGGTGGTGAGTGGATACGACCCGGCCGGGCGGCACTCCGCTTCCCGCAACGGTGGGCGGCATTCCGCTGGGCGGCACTCCGCCCGGAAGAATCTGATTCGGCAAAGTAGGCAAAAATCCGGTTGGTGGACACGAAGGGCTTTGCGGGCGTCAGCAAAGAAATTGATTCGTCGGTCGGTGCTTTCGGTGGACCCGAAGGAAAGTGAACAAAAGCAAAAAGCCAGCGCGGTGGGCGCTGGCTTTTTGCTTGGATAGCCGGGCGGTTACTTCTTCTTTGCCGGAGCGGCCTTGGGTTTTTCGGTCGTAGTAGCGGCCTTCTTGGTGGTGGAAGTGGTCTTCTTTTCGGTTGCTTTCTGAGGCGTAGCCATTTGCTTGGGGTTTGAATTGAGATGATTAACACTTTACATTCACTAATCCTTCATACGGCCAAGGTCGGAAAAAGTAAGCACGCGGCGCGCTGCAATGTGGGCAATATTCTTACACAATTGGTACACCGGGGGCCGATCGTGGCGCTTTGGAAAGGCCCCGGAACACGTTTGCCCGACCAACGAAGGGAAAGTTTCCTTCGTTGGTCGGGCAAGCACCCGGGGGATATTCACGCGGGTTTCGTGGGCCGGGCTTCATTCGGCTGCCCCATTGTCGAAAGCCACCGGCGACGGGGCGTTGCCCGCTTAAACGGGCACCGGGGTTTCCCAAATCTTCCAAGGTGCTTTTCCCCCCTGCCACAAGCCGTCCAGCAGTTGAACGTCCCGCATCGTATCCATGCACCGCCAGAAGTCGTTGTGCCGGTACACCATCAGTTCGCCGTCCTGGGAGAGTTGTTCCAGGGGGTCCTTTTCGAAGATGAGGTCGTCACCGCCCTTCAGGTACTCGAACACTTCGGGCTCCAACACGAAGAAGCCACCGTTGATCCAACCGGCACCGGTTTGCGGTTTCTCGGTAAACTTGGCCACCCGGTTGCCATCCAGGGACAGGTCGCCGAAACGGGCAGCCGGACGTACGGCCGTAACCGTAGCCGTTTTGCCGTGGTCCCGGTGAAAATTAACCAGTTGTCGGATGTCCACGTTGGAAACCCCGTCGCCGTAGGTGAGCATGAAGGGTTCCGGACCAATGTACTGGGCAATCTGCTTGATGCGGCCTCCGGTTTCGGTGTTCAGGCCCGTGTCCAGCAAGTGAATCCGCCAGTCTTCGCAGTCACCGTTGTGCACGGTTACGTGGCCGCTGCTCAGGTCCACCGTCAAGCTGTGGGCGTGGTGGCGGTAGTTGATGAAGTAATCCTTGATGACTTCGCTTTTGTATCCCAGGGCGAGGACGAATTCTTTGTAGCCGTGGGCGGCGTACATCTTCATAATGTGCCAAAGGATGGGTCTCCCCCCGATTTGCACCATCGGTTTGGGTTTCAGAACAGTTTCCTCGGACAACCTCGTACCAAGGCCCCCGGCAAGAATGGCAACTTTCATCGTTTTCTAATTTAGGGTTTGTAGTTTTTTAAGTACCGATGCACTGGGACACACTTGATTTACGATCCAAAATATTTAGAATCAGTTTTGTGCAAAAGCATTCGTAAAAATCAGGGTTCAGTACTTAATCCAATAAAACCGGTAAATAGTAAGCGGTAGAGAATAATTTAGTTTGATCGATCCTGTCCCCGTAACCAGAGCAACCGCAAGGAAGGACAAAACCGGGGTTAGCGCCTCTTTTGCGTAAGCATCCCAGGCAAGAAAGACCCCGGAAACGTACGTAAACCGTACCCCGGGGGGGATGCAACGTTTGGGCCAATTCAAACAAAAACTTGAAAATTGTTCGTTTGGAGGCGTCAAAGTCTACTAAGTTCGGATTAACGTACCCGCTTGTTGAAATAATAAAATCAGCAAGGTAACAAAAAGTGAATGCCCAGCGAAAAAGGAAGGAAGTTTTGGTTGGTTGAAAGGCGGCAGCCACCCTCCCGGGAAATGCCGCGGGGTTGTTTGGGGAAATGCGTATTTTGCCCGCTCGCCCCAATGCATTTCCCCAAACCAAGCCCGATGATTGCCAGAACCTCCCTCCGGTTGCTCCTGCCAACGGCCCTCTCGTGGCTGCTGATCCGGTCCGCGTCCCTCTCCGCCCAGCCCAACGCGGTGGACCAGAAAGTGGCCGCTTTCGTCGACCAATCCTACCCCGAACTGGGTACGCTCTACCGGGACCTGCACGCCCATCCCGAAATTTCGTACCAGGAAAAAAATACTTCCGCCAAAATCGCCCGCCAACTCAAAGCCCTCGGCTACGAAGTAACCGAAAACTTCGGCGGCTACGGCCTGGTGGGCGTGTTCCGCAACGGCGCCGGTCCCTGCGTGCTGGTGCGTACCGACCTGGATGCGCTACCCATTGAGGAACGGACCGGCTTGCCCTACGCCAGCAAAGCCAGAACGAAAGACGACCAGGGCAACGAAGTGAGCACGATGCACGCCTGCGGCCACGACGTGCACATGACTGTATTCACGGGCGTGGCCAAATCGCTGATGCAGTTCAAGGCCGACTGGAAGGGCACGCTGGTGCTGATCGGCCAGGCCGCCGAAGAGCGGAGTGGGGGAGCCAAAGCGATGCTGAAAGCGGGGTTGTTCACCCGGTTTCCCCGGCCCGATTACTGCCTGGCCCTGCACATGAACGCCTCGCTGCCCGCCGGGAAGGTGGGCTACACCGAAGGCCCGGTCATGGCCAACGTCGACGCGGTCGACATTGCCGTGCGGGGCGTGGGCGGACACGGGGCCGTGCCGCAGAATGCCAAAGACCCGATTGTGCTGGCCGCGCAGATCGTGCTGGCGCTGCAAACCATCGTCAGCCGCGAAACTTCGCCCCTCCAGCCCTGCGTGGTCACGGTCGGTTCCTTCCACGGCGGCACGCAGTACAACATCATTCCCGACGAGGTGAAGTTGCAGCTCACGCTCCGTTCGTACTCCGACGAGGTGCGCAACCACACCATCGCCGCCATCGGGCGGATTTGCCAGGGTTTGGCCGAAGCGGCGGGCATTCCCCGGGATCGCCTGCCCGTCGTGGCCGTGCGCGATCAGTTCAATCCCTTCACCGACAACGACGTGGCGCTGACCCGCCGTACGGTGGCCTCGTTCGGGCGCGCCATCGGCAAGGAAAACGTGGTGGTCATCCCGCCTTCCATGGTCGGGGAGGATTTCGCGTTTTTCGGGCGGCAAGAACCGGGTACCGACCAGCCCAGGATTCCCATCAGCATCTACTGGCTGGGCGCGGTGGAACCGGCCAAGGTGGTCGAGAGTACCCGTACCAACGTTCCGTTGCCGTCGTTGCATTCGGCCTCGTTTGCCCCCCTGCCCGAACCCGCCATTAAAACCGGCGTCCGGACGATGACCGCCGCCGTCATGGACTTGTTCAACACCCAGCCCGCCGGAAAGCCGTGAGTGCGCGCGGGCGCGGTATTCAGCAGGCAGTATGTAGAAGGTTGTTTATCCGCCGTTTCACACTGATCGTTGCGCAATCAAAACGTCATTTTGGTATCATCTGAAAGCCAAACGCCCTTGCTGAAAATTACCTACCGGATGGCTCCGGGCCATCCGGTGGCTTAGGGAAAAAAGCCAAACGTACTAGAGATACAGTTGTGCCATGTGTTGCCAGTAAGCGGCTTGGTGCGCCCGGCCGCCCCACGCGTGCAGGGTATTGGGCACGTTTTTGGCCCACAACGCGGCGCTCAAATCCCGGTTGCTGGCAAAGAAAGGATCTTCGATGCCGGCGGCAATGATGATTTCCATCCGGCGCAGCAAGCCCAGCACGTGGTCGTGGTGGAGATTGGGCAAGTAGTGGACGGGGGTGTGAAAATAAATGTCTTCGTCGTAATAGCCATCGAACAAGCCCCGGAACTCCGCCACGGACGCGGAAAGGTCGTAGCGACCGCTCAGGGCCACCACCTTGCCAAACCATTGGGGGTGCCGGAGCGCAATGTTCACGGCGTGGTAGGCCCCCAGGCTGCAGCCGTGCGCAATCATGAAGGGTTCGGGATTCAGTTGCCGCGTCAGGGGCAGCACTTCACAAAGGATGTATTCTTCGTACTGGACGTGCCGCCGGATGCGGTCGCGCGGGGAGCAGGCCTTGCTGTAGAGGCTTTCGGCATCCACGCTGTCCACGCAGAAGAGTTGCAGCGAGCCGTTTTCAACCACGGGGCGGATGGCGTCCAGCATCCCGAAGTTCTCGTAGTCGTAAAACCGGCCCCGCCGCGTGGGAAAAACCAGTACCCGGGCTCCCGCGTGCCCAAAGACCAGCAATTCCATGTCCCGGTTCAGATTCGGACTGAACCACCTGTGATACGCCCGGTGCATAATCTCCCTTTCAATCCGCGGAAATTGCCCCTTTTGCGTTACTTCTGCTTTACGCAGGGGTAAACAAATCGTTAACAAATCATCCGTAAAGCAGGATCACTACCGGATTGAGGACAACGGATAACCAAACGGTTTCACAAACCGAAGATCGGTTCCCGGTGGTCGGAAAGCACCTGCTGCCACGCGCGATAACCCTTTCGGCTCAGGTGCAGCCCGTCGGCATTGAACAAGTCGGCCTGCGGGTAGCCGTGGGCGTTCAGCATCCGGGTGAAAACGTCCACGTAATGGCACCCGGGAGCAGTGGCGATCTTGCCGGCAATGATCTGATTGGTAAAACGAATCCGGTCCACCAGGTGCCAGCGGGCCGGGCTGGGTTTGATGGAAAGGTAGGTGAAGGGAATGGCGGGAAAATGCTGGCGAACCAGCGTCAGCATGGCGCAAAAAAGCAAGTACACCTCTTCGGGATGCCGTTCGTCGCCCAGGTCGTTGTCGCCCGCGTAGAGCAACAACGCATCCGGCCGGGTGGGGACGACCAGTCGCTCGAAAAACCACGCGCAGGCCGCCAGCGTAGAGCCGCCGAAACCCAGGTTCAGCGGTTGGATGGCGGGAAAGTCCGGCGACAGCGAGTCCCACAGCCGGACGGAGGAACTGCCGTAAAACACCACCCGTGGCCCGGGGGGTGCGGCGGTCTTCAGTCGGTTTTCGAGTTGCCTTACTTCTTCTTCGTACCAATACATGCGTTGCGTAAAGAAAAGGGAATGTCGAACTGATGAACAAGGAATGTCGGATGTCGAAGTAAAAAGAATAACTCTGTCCTTCGACATTCGGAGTTCCTTGTTGGACATTCGACATTCTTTCCCTCCCGGGAAAATCATCCTTAACCGTTCGGATTCAGGATCAGGTCAATCCGGGCGATGGCGTCCTCGATGTGGTAGCGCGAAGCAGTATCCCGGGCTTTGGGCAGGGCCGCCCGCAGTTCGCCCCGCAGGGTTTTCAGTTCGCCCCGCGCCACCGGCCGGATATCCGACTGGCTCATGCGCACGGCAGTAAAGCCCGCCAGTTCGCGGACTTGGACGGGCGGGAGTGGGGGTTCGTTTTTCATCAGGTACTCCAGCCGTTCGATGTAGCCGCGTTGCAGGCTACGCCGGTAGGTGTCGATCGACCCACCCGTTTTCAGTTCCGACCAGAGGCCGCCCCGCAAATCGGTCATCATTTCCAGCAGGCCGTAGGCTTGCCCGCCCAACAAAGCCTCCGACTCGACCAGCCGGGCCAGCCGGCCGGGATCGAGCACGTTGTTGAGGGCAGTCACCTGCGCATCCCGCAGCCGCTCCACGTTTCCGGCCGCCTCGACCCGCCGCAGAATGGTTTCGTCAATCATCCACGTGGGCGTGCGAAAGGCTTGCTCGTTGAGAAACCGGAGGGCGGCTTTTTGTCGGGCCTTGGCCACCGGCTCGTACACCGCTCCCGGCTGGTCGTAGGTTTTGTAGTTTTCGTATACCCCGCCGACGTTGGCCGTCACGTGGCCCAGGTAGCGCCGCCACTGGCCCAGCACCTGTCCGTAGAGCTCCTCCAGGTTCTTGTAATCCTTGCCGCTTTCGCTGGTCCAGGTGAGGAGGTTGGGCAAGATCCGTTTCAGGTTGGCAATGCCGTAGGTGCTGGCCTTCACGGCATCGTCGCCCAGGTCTTCGGTTTGGGAAGAAGGGTCGACGGGGTTGAACGTCTGCCGGCCAAAGCGGTAAGCCTTGTCGCCGGCGTGCCGGGTGATCATGGCATCGAGCGTCTTCTTTTCTTCGTCGGGCGTCTTGGCTTCTAGAATCGGGCGGTAGCCCCACTCGATGGCGTACTTGTCGTAAACGCCGATGTTGGGCATCAGCGCCACGCCCTGGTCTTCGGGCTGGGCCACGTAGTTGAAGCGCGCGTAGTCCATGATGGAGGGCGCCGTTCCCATGCGCTGGGTGAAGGAAGCCGAACGCAGCGAATCGACCGGGTAGGCCGAACTGGCGCCCATGTTGTGGGGCAGACCCAGGGTGTGGCCCACCTCGTGCGAGGAGACGAAGCGGATGAGCTGCCCCATCACCTTGTCGTCGAAACGGATTCGCCGGGCATCCGGGTTGATGGCCGCCGTCTGCACGAAGTACCAGTTGCGGAGCAGGTTCATCACGTTGTGGTACCAGCCGATGTCACTTTCCAGGATTTCGCCCGAACGCGGGTCGTGCACGTTGGGGCCGTAGGCATTCTGGATGTCGGAGGAGAAGTAGCGGATCACCGAGTAGCGCACGTCTTCGGGGCTGAACTCGGGGTCTTCCTGGGCGGTGGGTGGGTCCTTGGCCACGATGGCGTTCTTGAAACCCGCCGCCTCGAAGGCCTGGTTCCAGTCGTTGACGCCTTGTTTGAGGTAGGGTCGCCACTGGAGGGGCGTGGCCGGATCAATGTAGTAGACGATCGGCTTCTTGGGTTCCACCAGTTCGCCGCGCCGGAAGGCGTCGGGGTCCTTGGGCTCGAGCCGCCAACGGACGATGTAACGCCGGTCGGCCGCCCGCTGCTCATTCAGGCCGTAATCCTTCTGCTGGATGCCGAACCAGCCCACGCGCTGGTCGAAGAGACGCGGCTTCATCGGCTCCCGGGGCAAGAGCACCATGGAGTGGTTCATTTCCAGCGAGATGGTGCCGGTGGTGGAATTGGAGGGCGGCTCGGCGGCGTCGTAGGTCAGCACCGAGCGGGCTTCGATGTTGAGCGGGAAACTCCGGATGCCTTCGATGAACGAGCGCTTGTCGTCGAGCCGCCGCACCTTGAACTGTTCCCGGCGGGTTTTGTCGAGGCCCAGCATCGGCACGTCCTTGTTGAAGAGTTCGGTGATCTCGATCACGGCGCCGCTGGAGTCGGGACGGCGGGCCTTGATGTCGAAGGCGGCCAGGAGCGGTTCGAAGTTGGAGGACCGCACCGATTCGTAGATGGCCGAGTCGCGTCCGGCCACGTTGGCGTACGAGACCACCCGCAGCAACACCCGGTTGCCCTTTTTCTGCCAGCGCAGGACCTCCGTTCCCACCTCTTCGCCCCCGTAGCCGATCTTGTCGGCGGTCTTGGCGATCCGGCTTACCAACAGCATTTCGCGCTCGAAGAGCGAGTCGGGGATTTCGTAGTAGTATTTTTCATCCACCCGGTGCACGTCGAACAGCCCCCGGTCGGTAACGGCCTTGGCGGTAATGATTTCCAGGTAAGGCTTCGGCCCTTCGTCTTTCTTGACGGCAGCGGGAGGGGGGGCCAGCGTGACTTTTCCTTTTTTCTTCCGCTTCTGCGCCCGGGCGGGTGCGCTGGCCAGGCAAAGGGTGAGCATAACCAGCAGGCATCCCGAAAAAAGGGAGGCCACGGTAGTTCTTCGGTAGGTAATCAAGGTGTTGGTGGAGTTGGAAGGGCGAACAGGATTTGATGGGCAGGATTTTCGAGGGTGCAAAGGTAGAAAACAAGAACCGAAGTGCGCAATCCTTTTCCAACAACGCCCGAAAGTTTGACGGTCAGCCGACCAGTGGCGTCCGCCGGGCAGGTTCACCGTTCGAATCGAACCGGCACCACGCACCGCGTGGCAATGGGCCGGCCTTCTTTCCGGCCCGGCACCCAGGGCGAGGTACTCCGCAGCAACCGGACGGCTTCCTCGTCGCAGCCGCCGCCCAAGCCCTGATCGACGGTGAAATCCCGGAGCACCCCCGTGCTGTCCACCAGGAACCCCACGTACACGGTTCCCTCCAACCGGCTCTTGCGGGCGGGCCTCGGGTAACGGAGGTGTTTTTCGAGGTGCTGCGCCAGCCCTTCCATCCCGAACCGGTACTCGGGTATTTGCTCCACCACGGCCTGGGCGGCGGAAGACAGGTACGGCTGGGCCTTGGCCGAGCCGCCGCACCCGGCACCGAGCAGACCTGCGAGGAGCAATCGGTATCTCATAAAGCATCGTTTTCGCAACTGTTCCAACCCAATGCCAACGGGTTCTCTCCCGAAACCGCCCTCCGGCAAACGGGACCCGGGCGATAAACGCCGTCTCTGCCGTGGGTGGTCGCCACCCCTGTTTCCCAAACGAAAGGAATGCAGCGCCGCAAGTTAACCACTCGAATGGGCAAATCCGCGCGGACTGGGTTTGGGTATCTTTGGCAACGCGTAAGATTTTGCCGACGGTAAATAATCCTTAGCTTTCCCATTCCGATTTTTTAATCCCTTACTGCCGTGTTGAAAGAATTCAAGGAATTTGCCATGCGGGGCAACGTGATTGACCTCGCCATCGGCATCATCATCGGGGCGGCCTTCGGCCGGATCGTGGATTCCATCGTGAAGGACCTGGTCATGCCCATCGTCGGCATTGCGGGCGAGGTGGATTTCAGCAACCAATACCTTCCCCTGTCCCGGCAAGTCAGCGACCGGATGCGGCTGCCCGACGGCGGCACTTTGACCCTCGAGAAAGCCCGGGAAATCGGACCCGTATTCGCCTGGGGTAGCTTCGTCACCGTTCTCATCAACTTCCTTATCCTGGCCTTCATCATTTTTCTGCTGGTACGGGCGATGAACCGTTTGACGCAGCGAAAGGCCGCCAGTCCGG
>JACMKY010000119.1 GCA_014379925.1 Cytophagales bacterium
CGGTAAGCCAACGCGCCCGCGTACCGGCACTAGGCTGGTGCGCGGGTGTTGTTTTAGCAATTAGAATTCAGCAGCCCGTATTAGTAATCAATGGTTTAGCAATAAAAATTCGGCGGACAACATTCAGTGATCAGGCCCGGCACTTTCTTTGATCAGCTACTGAATACTGAATACTGAATAATAACTACTGAGCACTCACCCAACCACTTACGCACGCAATGGAATTAGTTACGCCTGGTTTGGGCCTTCTTTTCTGGCAAGCCCTCATTTTCATAATCGTCCTCTTCATTCTTTCCCGCTACGCCTGGAAGCCCATCCTCGGTGGCCTGAAAGAGCGGGAAGCCTCCATCGACAGCGCCTTGCAAGCGGCCAACCAGGCCCGGCAGGAGATGGCTAACCTCCAGGCCACCAACGAGCAATTGTTGGCCGAAACCCGCGCCGAGCGGGACCGCATTCTCCGGGCGGCCCAGGTTTCCTCGGAGAGAATCATTCAGGAAGCCCGCGAGAAGGCGCAATCCGAAGGAAACCGCATCCTGGCCGAAACGCAGCAATCCATCCGCAACGAGCGGCAGGCGGCGATGGCCGACATTCGAAAGGAAATCGTGAACCTTTCGGTCGAAATTGCCGAGAAATTGCTCCGCAAGGAATTGCAGAACCAAGACGCCCAGAAGGCCCTGGTCAGTGATCTGGTAAGAGATGCCCAGTTGAATTAGTTTACCGTTTGGCGTTTCGTAAAACGGTAAACGCCAAACTGCCAACGCTAAACGCCAAACCCGTGTCAGAATTCAGAGTTGCCACCCGCTACGCCAAATCCCTGCTTGAATTGGCCACGGAACGGAACGTGGTGGAGGAAGTAAACCAGGATATGCTCTTCTTTGCCCGCCTCTGCGAAGAGAACCGGCTGCTGTACCTGACGTTGAAAAGCCCGGTGGTGAAACACCAGAAGAAACTGGCCATTCTGCGGGCGCTTTTCGAGAAACGCGTTCACCCGGTCTCGTTCACCATCTTCAACATCATCACCCACAAAAACCGCGAGGCCATTCTGTACGCCATCGCCAAGGAGTTCCACCAGCAATACAATGCGTACAAGAACATCCAACCCGCGCGGGTAACGACCACCTTTCCATTGGACGAAGCGATGCGGGCGCGTTTCCGGGAAATGGTCGTGGAAAGCACGGGCAAACAAGTGGAACTGGAAGAAAAAGTGGATCCCAGCCTGGTAGGCGGCTACATTCTGAAGGTGGGCGACCGCCAGATCGACGAGTCCCTGCGCAGTCGCCTGCAAGCGTTGAAACTGAGCTTTTTGCAAAACTAACGATCCGCCCCAATACGGGATTAATCGCGTAAGCTGGCCTTCTCGGTTGGCTTTTTTTTCGCGTGGATTAATTCATTGGTTGAAACAATTTCATTTTAATTCTACTGAGTCAGATCAAAACTAAACAATTGAAAGTGACCTTTTTGGACAATGTCATTCTTCGCTATCGCTCAGAATGACAAAATTGAAAGAGCGATAGCTAGTTTTTAATTGAGTGATGAGTATGCACACCCTAATCGCCCAATTTGAGCGCACTATTCACGAATTTCACGATCAGCTTGCCAGGATTACCGAAGCGGAAAGTGAACCGCCTTTGTCGCCTGGCAAGTGGTCGCGCAAGCAGGTAATTGGCCACCTGATTGATTCTGCCGCCAACAACCACCAACGATTCGTGCGTCTTCAGTTGGGGACCAACTTGTCCCTGCCTGGCTACGAGCAGGACGGGTGGGTGGCGCGTCAAGATTATCAGCACCGGTCCTGGACCGATCTGCTGCTGTTGTGGCAGAGCTATAACCTCCATCTGCTGCACGTGGTGGCGCGCATACCCGAAGATAAGTTAGGCAATGTGGGCAGCGTCGGCGGGGGAGAATCCGTAACGCTCGGCTTCCTGGTGGAAGATTACGTAAGGCACCTGAAGCACCATCTCGGGCAGATACTCGGTTGATGGTCGAAGCTGGACCAGCAGTTCGAGCTACTTGTTGGGTTGTTCTCCTCTCGTGCAGCATCTTAACTACCGTGTGGACCAGCCCGCCGTTCTGATGCGATAGATCCAATACCCGGGGCGCCCGAAACCGGGAACGCCCAATTCCGAACGGGGCAAGAATGAAACCTACTCCGGAAATCAATCGGTTTACGCTCCGCTAGCCCTCATCCGTCAGAAAACCGTTGGGTCCCGGTGCGGCAGTCCACTTCTTTGCTGGTGAAATACAACCACCCGGCAATGAAACGGATTTGCTTCTTCGGAATTTTCGGTCTTTTCCCGTTCACCGGGATCAACGCCCAAACGGTCGTTTCCGGCCAGGTAACCGATTCGAAACAACTGCCTCTCGTCGGAGCGAGTGTTTACCTGAAGGGGGCCTACGAAGGGACGGCCACCGATACGGCCGGGTTTTTCCGGTTCACTACTCCCCAAAAAGGCGTTGGTACGCTCGTGGTCAGTGCGTTGGGCTACGAAACCACCGAACGACAAGTTGGGTTGGACCAGCCCGTTTCGCTCCGTATTCTCCTCCGGGAATCCCCGAGCACTACCCTCCGGGAAGTCGTCATTTCCGCCGGCGTGTTCGAGGCGAGCGACGAAAAGCGCGGCACCGTTTTGAAGCCGCTGGACATAGTGACCATCGCCGGGGCGGGCGCGGACGTGTTCCGGGCGTTGCAGGTCTTGCCCGGTACCTCGCGGGTGGGAGAGCAAGAGGGCTTGTTTGTCCGGGGTGGGGCAGCTTCCGAAACCAAAGCCATCATCGACGGACTGATCGTCCAGAACCCGTTCTTCAGCAGCGTTCCGAACGTGAGCCAGCGGGGTCGGTTTTCACCCTTCCAGTTCAAAGGTACGGCCCTCAGCACCGGCGGGTATTCCGCGCAGTACGGACAGGCGTTGTCATCAATCCTGGTGCTCAACAGCACGGACTTGCCGGCCCGGTCCGCTTTCAACGCGGGGGTGAATTTGGCGGGGGTGTACGGGGGCTACACCCAACGCTGGAACCGGGCGGCGCGGGCCGGCGGCGTCTCCTAC